>CAZOLE010000090.1:0-7567 GCA_964580445.1 uncultured Porphyrobacter sp. | reverse complement strand
GTGCATCTGGTTGACGAAGCGCAGGCCGATGATTTTGCGAAAGAGCATTTCGGTGGCCCGCTAGGGCACTTTGGCCGCATGACCGCATTCCATGGGCAGATGGGCATGTTCACCCGCGCGCTGACCTATATGCTCAGCCACGGTGCGGACGGTCTTAAACAAGTCGCCGAAGACGCGGTTTTGAACGCCAATTACATCCTGCGCAGCTTGGAAGACCTGCTTCACGCGCCGTTCGCCGATAGCGGCCCGTGCATGCACGAAGCACTGTTCGGCGATAAGGATTTTGGCGAGGGACTATCGACGCTGGATCTGGCCAAAGGGCTAATAGATGAAGGCTTTCACCCGATGACGGTTTACTTCCCGTTGGTGGTGCATGGTGCTATGTTGGTTGAGCCAACCGAGACCGAGAGTAAGGCTTCGCTCGACCAATTCATCGCTGCATTCCGGTCGGTAACTGAGCGCGCGCTGGCTGGCGATGAGAGCTTGAAGCAAGCGCCATATTTTGCGCCGCGTCGCAGGCTTGATGAGACAGCGGCGGCACGTAAACCCAAGCTGGCGTGGGAAGAGCCCGAGGCGTGATGCGCGCCGACTGATGCGTATTGTCTTCAGCCGCAAAGGGTTCGATACGAGCGCCGGAGGCGGGCCGTCTCCGATTGTGGATGGCATGCCGCTAAGCCTGCCGATCCCAGCGCAGGGCCAGAATGGCGCGGCGTCGCGCACGACTTATGGGGATCTGGGGCTGGGCGATTATGCGTTAAAGGCCAGTCGCGGGAAGCTTGGCGCGGGCAATCTATGTCATCACGACCCGATGTTTTTGGACGACCACACCTGCGCCTTCGGTCAACACAGCGCGGCGCAAACCCATCTGGAGCGGCAAGGCGTTGGATTGGGCGATGCGTTCGTCTTCTTCGGCCTGTTTATTGAAGAGGAAACGGGCGAGCCGCATCACCGAATCTTTGGTTACTTGCGGGTGGAAGAAATTGTCCACTTGTCGCACGGTGTGCCCGATGAGTTGGTTACGGTAGGCCATCCTCACGCTTTGGAAATGCACTCGCGCAATGACGTGATCTGGCGCGGGGAAGGGATGACGGCCAACCGGGCGAGCGATGCTTTGCGGCTAACCGTGCCGGGTGGTCCGCCAAGCTTATGGCAACGGCCCGATTGGCTCAAACGTGGCGGCCTATCCTATCATGACCGCGAGGACCGTTGGATGCCAGGAGCCAAAGGGCAAAAACGCTTGCGCTCGGTGGCACGTGGTCAAGAATTTGTCGCCGATATTGGCCGCCGTAAAGAGCCCCGTGAATGGTTGGAGCGCATCGTCGCTGAGATTAAAGCGTTTTGATAATCGCCGAGAAGTCGAGCCCGCCATTTTCTTGCGCAAAGCTCTCGTAAATCTCTTGCGCGTGTTTACCGAGCGGTGTCGCGGCATCAACACCGCCCGCCGCTTCCATCGCCAGCCTTAGATCCTTCAGCATCAGCGCCGATGCAAAGCCGCCCGCATACTCGTTATCAGAAGGGCTTTGCGGCCCGACGCCGGGCACCGGGCAATAACTGGTCATTGACCAGTTCTGACCGCTGGAAACGCTGGAGATGTCATAGAATGTCTGCGCATCCAGACCGAGCTTATCCGCCATCTGAAACGCTTCGCAGGTGCCGATCATATGGACGGCCAGCAACATATTGTTGCAGATTTTGGCAGCTTGCCCATTGCCCGCATCGCCAGCATGGATCACCGCCTTACCCATCGCGTTTAGTATCGGTTCGGCGCGTGCGAAAGCATCGCCAGTGCCGCCGACCATAAAGGTAAGCGTGCCGCCATTCGCCGCTGCAATTCCGCCAGAAACTGGCGCATCGACCATATCATATCCTTTGGCGCTCGCGGCTGCGATCACTTCGCGTGCGGTAGCGACATCAATAGTCGAACAATCGAGCAGCACCGCGCCCTCGGGTGCATGGCCAAAGACTTCGTTCTCATAGACCGCTTTGACGATGGCACCGTTGGGCAGCATGGATACGACGGCCTCGACGCCTTCGCAGGCTTCTTTGGCGTTATGGTAGGACGAACACCCGGCGGCTTCTGCGGCTTCGCGCGCGGGCGTGCTAAGGTCAAAGGCGCGTACCTCATGGCCTGCTTTCACAAGGTTCGCGGCCATCCCGCCACCCATATTTCCGAGCCCGATAAAAGCGATTTTCATGCGTTTCTCCGTCAGACAAAATGGTCGATCAAAATCAAACCACCGATGATTGCTGAAATGGTGCCACCGCCAATATGTAGCCAGCTTTCGAATCCATTACTGATGGCCCAAAGTCTTGATTCTACCTGTTGCTGGGATTGCCATAGATATACAGCAGTCACAGCCGCTCCGCCCCCAAGCAGAGCGATTCCAGCCGTTACCGGCCCTTCCACTGCCCCTCACGCTTCTCGATAAAGGCGGCCATGCCTTCGGCTTTGTCCTCGCTTGCGGTGAGGATTTGGAAAATGCGGCGTTCTACGATCAGCCCTTGATCGAGCGTCATTTCAAATGCGGAATTGACCATTTCCTTGTTTGCAACCGTTGCCATTGGTGGCATCTTCGCGATCGTGCCAGCGGTCTTCAACGCGTCTGCGATTAAGTCCGCTTGCGGCACCACGCGAACGACCAAGTTCGCGCGTTCGGCTTCCTCGGCGCTCATCATCCGGCCCGTCAGACACATTTCCATCGACTTCGATTTGCCAATCGCGCGGGTGAGCCTTTGCGATCCGCCCATGCCCGGAGCGACGCCAAGTTTGATCTCTGGCTGACCAAATTTCGCGTTGTCCGAAGCAATGATGAAATCGGCCATCATCGCAAGCTCGCACCCACCGCCCAGCGCGAAGCCATTGACCGCCGCGATCCACGGTTTGCGGGTCTTTTTGACGATCTCGCTGGTCCACGGAGCGAAGAAATCCTCAAGGTAGAAATCCGCAGCGGCCTTGTCGCTCATTTCCTTAATGTCCGCGCCAGCCGCAAAAGCCTTGTCGCCCGATCCGGTCAGCACCGCGCAAAGCTGACTGTCATCGGCTTGATAGGCGGCAAAGGCTTCGATCAAGTCACTGAGAATCTGACTGTTAAGCGCGTTGAGCGCCTTTGGCCGGCTTAGCGTTATCAGCGTAACGCCCTTAGTGCCTTGAGCATCAGTTTCGACTGTGATGGTTTCGTAGGTCATTAAAGCGGCATCCATTCTTCGGCATCGGGAAGCGGAGCAAAGATACTATCGATCAGCTCTTCGCTAACCTCTGGTGGGGTTGCAGGGTCCCATTTGGGATCGTTTGTTTTGTCCGTGATGACCGCGCGCACCCCTTCGGCGAAATCGGGGCGGGTAAGGACGCGGCTCGCGATGCGATATTCCATACGCATGTTGTCGGCAAAATCTGTGAGCCCTGCGCTGTCGGCAAGTTGGCGCAGAGCGACTTTGCAGGTTTGCGGCGATTTGGTGCCGAGCGTGTCGCGCTCTTTGACCGCCCATTCGTCGCCTTCCTCAATGGCGGCTTCAAGGCTCGCCAAAACATCTTCATAGTTGTCGCTGGCAAAGTGCTTGGCGATCTTCAGCGAATTGGCTTCTATTCGTGCGTCGGGTGTTGTTCCAACCGGTTCGGATAGAATGCCCGCAATGCGACCGGGACGCTCGGCAATACGCGATTTCATATCGTCGATCTGTTCGCTGGGCACGTAATGGGTGGCAAGGCCGGTCCATACGCACTCTGCTCCATTCAACCGCGCGCCTGTGAGCGCGAGGAATTGCCCAATCCTTCCGCCAAGGCGCGACAAATACCAGCCGCCGCCCACATCAGGGAACAGGCCGATGCCCGTCTCTGGCATAGCGAACCGGGTGTTCTCGGTCGCGACGCGGAACTTGGCAGGTTGCGAGATGCCAACACCGCCGCCCATTGTGATCCCATCCATGAATGCCACAATCGGCTTTTCATAGGTGAACATCTGATGGTTGAGCTGGTATTCGTCATGGAAGAACTTGCGGCCGGAAGCACCTTCATCGTTCAGAGCTGAGTCGCGCAGGAAAGCGATGTCGCCGCCCGCGCAGAAACCGCGGCTGCCCTCGGCATGGTCGATGATGACCGCTTCGACTGCGTCATCTTCGGCCCAAACCGTGAGCGCGTTCGACATGGCATGACACATCTCCAGCGTCAGTGCGTGGAGCGCCTTGGGCCGGTTGAGCGTGATGTGACCAACCTTGCCATTTGTGCGGGTGAGTACGTCTTGATTCATGATTGCACCTTACTGCCGCAGCAAATCCCGGCCGACGACCATACGCATGATTTGGTTGGTGCCCTCGAGAATCGAATGCACCCGCAAGTCGCGCCAAAAACGCTCAATCGGATAATCCTGCAAATAGCCATAGCCACCATGCAATTGCAGCGCGCGGTCAACCACGCTTGAGCCGTTATCGGTCGCAAGCCGTTTGGCCATAGCGGAGAATCGGGTTTTGTCAGGTGCGTTTTCAGTAACCTTGGCCGCAGCAAGGTAAAGCAGCGCTCGGGCCGCTTCCAAATCAGTTGCCATGTCTGCCAGCGTAAACTGAGTGTTCTGAAAGTCAGAGATTGCTTGCCCGAACTGTGTGCGTTCCCTGGTGTAGGTAATGGCTTCGTCGAGGCAGCGCTGCGCACCACCCAACGAGCACGCGCCGATATTCAAGCGGCCTCCATCCAGCCCCATCATCGCAATGCGGAACCCTTCGCCTTCACCGCCGACAATGTTCTCCGCCGGGACGCGCACATCTTCGAGGATCAGTTGGGCGGTCGGTTGGGAATGCCAACCGAGCTTCTTCTCATTCGCGCCAAAGGACACGCCTGGCATATCCTTCTCAATCACCATGCATGTGATGCCCTTGGGCCCGTCTTCCCCGGTGCGCACCATCGCGACATAGATCTCGTTTGAGCCAGCGCCAGAGATGAACTGTTTGGAGCCATTGAGGACGTAGTGGTCGCCATCCTTCTTTGCCGTGGTTTTGAGCGCAGCGGCATCTGACCCGGAGCTTGGTTCTGTTAGGCAATAGCTGGCGATCTTGTCCATAGCTACGAGATCGGGAAGATATTTGTCCTTCACCGTTTGCGCGCCAAAGCGGTCGATCATCCACGCGGCCATATTGTGGATTGAGATAAACGCCGATGTCGAAGGACAGCCATAGGCCATCGCTTCCATAATCAGCGCCGCTTCCAATCGGCCAAGGCCAATGCCGCCGGATCCTTCGGACACATAGATTGCGCCAAAGCCCAATTCAGCGGATTGCTTGATCGTCTCGATCGGAAAGATGTGCTTCTCATCCCATTCCGCCGCGTGCGGGGTGATGGTGTCAGCGGTGAAGCGCTGTGCCAGCTCCTGAATCGCGAGCTGGTCTTCGGTAAGGGAGAATTGTCCTGTCATAAGAGGGCGCATTAGCCCTTCCGCCTTGCAGTTGGAAGGGTGCGGTTCTTGTGATTTTTGTCAGGGCCACGGTTCGCTGTAACCCATAGTTAATCCATGACGTAAAGCTTAGTGAGGGAGAACGAACATGAAACTGATACTGATTTATAATGCCGACAGTGGCGTATTCAACGCAGTTTCAGATTCGATCAAAAAAACACTAGCCCCTGTTGATTATCAATGCTCGCTTTGCGCTGTGACACACGGATTGGTTTCGATGCGTCACGAATGGCGCAAATTTTTAGGTTCTCTGCCGATGGATAAGGAATTCATCCATCGCGATGAAGCCGCCAAGTTCGGGATTGAGGGGCGTTATGATCTACCAGCCTTGGTCCTTGAGGATTCAGACAAGGTGCAAACTTTGCTTATTGGCAGTGATGAATTGAATGCGATCAATGATCTTTCTGAGCTGATCGGCCTCACCCAGCAACGTGTCGCGAAGGCTCATGCGGTTTAGAGTTTTCCGCGAATTGCGGCACCAAACCGGCAGAGAAATGCTCAGAGAACAAAGTTTTAGGATATCGGACAAGAGCAAGATTTTGTGACCTATTCAGTTCCCGCAGCTGTTTGATTTAAACGCACGAACCACTTTCTATGATTGCACTTCGACCTCAATTGTTCTTGGTTTACAACGCCGATACCGGGTTGCTCGGAGCGATCGCGCATACAATCCATCGTTTCTTTTCACCGTCGACCTATCCTTGTTCGCTGTGTGCACTAACTCATGGTCACGTCGCAATGCGACGCGATTGGAAGTTGTTTCTCAACACTCTCTATGTCGATGTCGTATTTTATCACCGCGATGATTTCAGCGATGCTTATCCTCATTTGGGTACGGGCGGGGACGATGAAGTGAGTTTGCCTTCAGTCCTTTTCGCCCGAGTGGGCGGCGAGCCAAGCGTTATTGTCAGCGCCGAAGAGATGGACGCTATGGCAAATGTTTACGAGTTTATTGACGTAGTCCGCGAAAGGGTGCCGCGGCGATGACGCAGTAAGAGTAGCGACCCGTTAGTCTTTGGGCTTCGTGGTTTGGAGCACATAGCGCTCAAACTCCCACGACATCATCGCGGTGTTCATCCAAATCGGGCTGTGCGGAGGCTGGATGTCTTTTTCCCAAGCCATCGAACCGATCAAGGTGCCCCAAGCATAGGGGACGTCTGGCATCGTTTCGCGAAGTGGATCAAGATAGGCTTCATCGACTGTGATAATATTCCAGCCGTCCTTGCGAAGTTCCTCGACCAAATCGACCAGAAACAGAGCGGCGATGTCGGTTTCATGAAGCAAAAGGATATGCGCCGGCGACCGCCCCAGTGTCCTGCGGGCAAGCGCATCATGGTAGGCTACGCCGCTCATTTGAGACCGCAGATAGAGTCTGCGAAGCGCCTTCATATCCATTGCGCGACCGTCCCTATGGGCTTGAACGGTTAGCGCTTCCAAGTGCCAGTCTGAGCCGTCAGCTGTCACATAGCCATTGCGCAGGCCTCGCGCGGCTAGTCCCTCTCGCACTGCGTCACGTTTCGCTTTGTCCCTTGCGCCTTCGTCGAGATAGGGAAACCGAAACCAAGGGCGGTTCCCCGGTCGATCGTTCAGCCAAGCCGCCGCTTTGTCGATGTCCGCCAGATAATCCTTCGCCGTGCTCTTGCTTAGATGTGGATGACTGAAAGAATGATTGGCGATTACGTGGCCCGCTTTCACATAGTTTGCGATCCGGTTTTCACCGCCTTTCCCTGCAGGCCGGGTAAGGCTTCCCGGATTGACGAAAAAGGCCGCTTGCTCGACTCGCGCTTCTCGCAATGCGTCGATGAGCTTTTCAGCACGTTCATCCGGAGAAAAGGAAGCACCAGCTTGCCGAGGAATGTCATCAAATGTGATCGCAATTCGCTTTTCTTCAGCCGAGGTCGGAAGGCTGATTGTCAAACAGGCAAACGTGATCAACGCGCAGAAAAGCCTCATTCGATCAACGCTTCGGCTTCGATCTCGACTTTCCATTCGGGGCGGCACAGCCATGCGACGCCTGCCATGGTTGCGGCGGGCGGAGCATCGCTGAAGAAACGGGCATGCACATCTCCTACCGCTTCTTGATCGGCGGGATCTGTGAGCAGCATCCGTGTGCGCACCACGTCATGTGG
>CAZOLE010000089.1:0-7628 GCA_964580445.1 uncultured Porphyrobacter sp. | reverse complement strand
GTTGGTGAAGCGGGCGTGACCGTGAATTCAATCTGCCCCGGCCTCGTTGTCACTGACATTATCAAGAATAACGGCCCGGAAACCGCCAAAGCGATGGGTATGGAATTTGACGAGATGATCACAATGTTCGCGCAAGAAGCCGCAATCAAGCGCCCGAATACCGTCGAAGAGATTGCCGCTGTCGCCCTTCTCCTCGCAAGCAAGGAAGGCGCAGGGATTACTGGTGCGATGTGGAGCGTCGATGGAGGCACCGCGCAATTCTGATCTATCAGCGATCACTTGTGGATAGCGCGCTCCTAAATTTGCAGGCCGGGCCAATTGATGGGACAAGGGTCACCTTGGCTATGTTGCGAGGTTGCCATGTTTTCTATCGAAGAGGATCACATTAACGGTCGGATAAACGCAACGTTTTCTGGCATTTTTGAGCATGATGCCGCCGATCTGGTGGCGGGCATAAAAGGCGCGATACCCAATGTGCGGCGCAGCGATGGCACATTCGACTTGCTAAGCGATTTCACCGAAGCATCGGTAATGCCGCAGGACCACGCTCAGGCCAGCGAGGATTTTCTCGGATGGCTCGACAAAAACGGGCTGCGCAAATCGGCCGTTGTCATGACCAGCGTGACCCAGCGCATGCAGGTTCAGCGGGTTTCCGACCGCAGCGATAAGCTCGGATATTTTGGCAATCGCGCCGAGGCTGAAAAATGGCTTACCGAAGACTAAGCGAGCAAGCGCTTGCCTATCCCTCTTGCAATTTTGCCATGGCCGCACCCACAGACGCTTCGATATCCTTAGCCTGAGGATTGCCGCGCAAGGTCAGGCCGCCATTAGGCTGAATGTTCTGACCCGACACGAACGCTTGGTCGGTACTCAGCCATAGGCACGCTTGCGCAACATCCTCGCGCGTATTGAGCCGGGCGAGTGGGTATTTCGGCAAGAACGCATCGACCAGTCCCGGCGTTTGGAACGCCGCGTCGGTCATCGGGCTTTGTGTGAAGGCCGGTGAAACGCTGTTGGCTTTGATGCCCAAATGGCCAAAGTCGTTCGCCACGCATTCGATCATCGCCTCGCCTGCGCGCTTGGAGCCAATATACAAGGCATGATTGTTGATCAGCGCCTTGGTTGTAGCGGATGAAAGCGACACAATCGAACCGCCGGTTGGCGCCTGCTCACTCATCACTTTGACAAAGGCTTGGAGAAAGTGGTGCGTGCCTTTGAACTGCAAATCTGCAATCAAGTCGACTTGCTCTTGCGTGGTTTCAAGCAAGTTTGCGAGAAGCCCTAGTCCAACGCAATTGACCGCCGCATCGACTCGCCCAAATTCGGATTTGGCTTTCTCTGCCATCGCATGCACTTGGTTCGCATCAGTAATGTCGCAAACCGCATAGGAACCGCCAATTTCCTCAGCCAAAGGCGCCAACGCCTCTTCATTGCGGCCCGCGACCATCACTTTTGCGCCTTCGCTCGCAAACAGCCGCGCAGTCACTTGCCCCATATTGTCGGCTGTTGCTGCGCCCAGGATAACTGCGCTTCTCCCATCCAATTGGCCCATGATGACTCTCCATTCATTAAAGATTGATCGCTAATTTCATCGACCCTAGGCCGCACAAGGGCAAAACACTCTTCCCAAAAGTGTTCATTGTTCCCAACCCATTCTCGTTCGATAGCCAAGTGTAAGAAGGAGAGGCACCTAATGTTTACCGGACCATTGGAAGATCGCGTTGCGATCCGTGAATTGAATGATCTCTATGGCGACGGGGTAGTGCGCTGTGATCCAGCAACCTGGGGCTCGATATGGGCCGATGAAGCGACATGGGATTTTATGGGGCAGCTTCTCAAAGGCCGAGAAGCGATTGTCGGCCTTTGGAACGGCGCGATGAGCCAGTTTGAATCGGTCAGCTTCGTTTGCGCTCCAGCAGCGATTGAGGTCGATGGCGACACCGCAACCGGGCGAACACAGACGCAAGAGATCCTGAAAGGGAAAGACGGCTCCACCCGATACATTGGCGGCCTTTATGAAGACAAACTCGCGAAAATCGATGGACGGTGGCTCTTTACCCATCGCAAATGGTCGATGATCGCCGAATTCCGTCCAGAAGCAGAGGGCTAATCCCATGGCAAAAATCGTAATCTCAGCGCAAATCGACCTCGCAAACGAAAAACGCGAACAAGCGGTCAAGGACGCTAAGCCGCTAATCGACGCAGCGCTCGCACAGGATGGCTGCATCCACTACGACTGGAGCATCGATCCCAGCCACCCCACCCGGGTGAATGTGTTTGAGGAGTGGGAAAGCGAAGATGCGCTGTCTTATCATTTCGCGAACAAGGCCTATGGTGGGATGATCGAACATCTCAGCGGAGTGGGAATTCTTGGGGCGACCAGCCGGAAGTATCGCGTTGATGCAGAAGGCGAAGTCTATGGCCCTGAAGGAGCACCGACTGCGCAATTCGGCTAAGTCGGCTGTTACAGTAGGCAACCGATGAACGTTTTGGGCGCTGTTCTTGCGGGTGGCCAAGCGCGCCGCTTTGGCAGCGATAAAGCGCATGCAGTTTATGACGGTAGGCGGCTGATCGACCTTGTTGCTGAGGCGCTGGGAACGCAGACTACCGCGCTCATTATCTGCGGACGCAAAGAACCAGGATTTGGCTGTATCGCCGATAGCCCTGAGCCAGGACTTGGTCCGTTAGGTGGCTTGAATGCGGCTTTAACTTTTGCCGAGACCCATGGGTTTGCGCATGTCCTGACGTGCGGCGTGGATGTGCCCAACGTTCCCACCGATTTGCTCGCACAGCTTAGCGGCGAAGGGGCAGCGATTGTCGCCAGCCAACCAGTAGTCGGCCTATGGCCGGTTTTGGTCGCAGCTGATCTCACCGATTTCTTAAACGAAGGCGGTCGTGCGCTTTACGGCTTTTCAGACCGCATTGGAGCGCGCCGGGTCGAGCTGACCCAGCTGCTGCTCAATGTGAACCGGCCGGAGGATTTGGACTAGGGAACTTCTTCTTTGGTACCATGCCACCCGCGCCTTCGACCCAGAGAGTGTTCCGATAGGCTCCGGGCGGAAGGGTGAAGGACGCGGGTGGCTAGGTTAGTCGCGTTAGAGCGCGAAACTAAAGCTTCAACATCTGCTTACCGCGGTTCTTGCCAACGAACAGGCGTTGCAGCGTCTCCGGCGCGTTTTCAAAGCCTTCCTGAATATCTTCCTGATACTTGAGGCTGCCATCTTGAACAAAACCCTCCAAGCGTTTTCGGATCGCTGGAAATTCGCTCATCCAATCTAGCACGATGAAGCCCGCCATTGTCCCGCGCCGAAAGACGAGGTTGAAGTAGTTTTCAGGGCCAGCTGGCAATTGCCCGGTCTCATAGCGGCTGATCCCGCCGCAAATAACAACACGCGCTCCGGTCGCGATATTGGCCAGCATATCATTGAGAATAGCCCCGCCGACATTGTCGTAAATGACGTCGACGCCGCGCGGGCAAAGTTCTTTGATCTGCTGTTTGACGTTGCCCGCTTTGTAATCAATCGCCGCGTCATATCCGGCTTCTTCAACGAGCCACTTGCACTTTTCTGGTCCACCGGCGATGCCAACCGCGCGGCACCCTGCGATCTTTGCCAGCTGACCGACAACGGAGCCAGTTGCCCCTGCAGCTCCAGACACCAACACGGTATCGCCAGCGACCGGTTTGCCGACCTTGAACAACCCGCAATAGGCGGTCAGCCCGGTGGTCCCAAGCACTGAGAGAACCGCGGTTGGCGACAGTGCGGTATCAACCTTGGTCAGCCCTTCGCCATTGCTGAGCAAATGTTCTGCCCAACCAGTTGAGCCAAAAACCATATCGCCGACGGCAAACTTGCCGCCATTGCTCGACACAACCTCGCAAATCCCGCTGCCGCGCATGACGTCACCAATGTTCATCGGCGCGACGTAGTCGGCAATGTTTTCCATCCAACCTTTCTGTGCCGGATCAAAGCCCAGATAATGCGTCTTGAGCAGCATCTCGCCTTCGCCCGGATCGGTAATCTGCGTTTCAGCCAGCTTGAAATCGCCGTCCTCAATCCCGCGCCCACGCGGATGTCCATTCAAGAGCCATTGGCGAGTTGTGGTAGGCATAACTGCATCTCCTTGTTCGACACTCTAATGCGCGACTCAAGCCACACCTCTCCACGGGCAAAAGTGTCAGTCGAAGACCTCTGGCAAACTGGTAGTTTGTCGAACAAGGAGAAATTCAATGGGCGTCGAGACTCACAAAACTTTTTGCCGGTTCTGCCACGCTAACTGCGCAATGGAGGTCGATGTTGAGGTTACAGAGGAGGGTCGCAAAGTGCTGCAAGTGCGCGGCGATCCCGATGACCCGGCCTTCGGGGGCTACACCTGCCTAAAAGGGCGCGAATTACCAGACTCGCACAATGCCGAGCACCGTCTAACAAGCAGCCTCGTTCGCGATGATAGTGGCGAATTTCAGAAAACCCCGATGCCCGCCGCGCTCGCGCATGTTGGCGACGAGATCCAGCGAATCATCGAAGAATACGGACCGAACTCTGTCGCGGTGTTCATGGGCTCGGGCGGTTATCAAAACAGTTCGGCGATGGCCGCCTCGCTCAGCTTCGCGCAAGCGATTGGCACGCGCAATTTCTACACTTCTGTCACGCTCGATCAGCCCGCTAAGGTCTTTACCACGTCGCGCTATGGTAAATGGGCGGGTGGCACGAACACGTTCAGCGACAGCGATGTGTCGCTCTTGGTCGGCAACAATCCGATCGTCTCGCACTATTCACCGCCCGGCGGCGTTCCCCCGTTCAGCCCATCGCGCCGCGTCCGTGACGCCCAAGAACGCGGAATGAAAGTGATCGTTGCTGATCCGCGCGAAAGCGATGTTGCCCGGCTCGCGGATATCTATCTGCCAGTTAAACCGGGCGAAGACCCAGCGCTGCTTGCCGGGATGCTCAATGTCATAATCGAAGAAGAATTATACGATCGCAATTTTGTTGCCGCGCATGTCGACGGGTTCGATGAACTCGCCGATGCGGTTAAGAGCTTCACCCCGGCCCTCGCCGCGGAGCGCGCGGGAGTGGAATCCGACCAATTGGTCGCCGCCGCACGCATGTTTGCAGGCGGATCAAAGGGGTGCGCAGTAACCGGCACTGGACCAGAAATGGCGGGCAATGGGACATTGACGGAGTATCTTGTCACCTGCCTCAACACGGTGTGCGCGCGGTTCCAGCAAGAAGGCGAGAAGGCCGCGATTCCCGGCGTCTTCACCAACATCAATCCAGAACGCCGCGCGCAAGTCACGCCGATTGTTCCGATGTTTGGCGCAGAAGGCATGGCCAAATCGCGCTTTAGAGGACTGGGACATCTGGGCGTTGAAATGCCCTGCAATGTGCTGGCCGATGAAATTCTAACTCCGGGTGATGGACAAGTGCGTGCGCTGATCTCAGTCGGCGGCAATCCGGTGGTTGGCTTCCCCGATCAAGCGAAGATGGTCGATGCGCTCGACGATCTTGAACTCTATGTTCAAATTGATCCTTGGATGAGCGCCAGCGCGAAACGAGCAACGGTGGTGCTGGCCCCGTCGCAATGCCTAGAGCGCGAAGACATCACCAACCTTTCCGAATGGTGGCATGAAGAGCCCTATGCTCGCTACACCGAAGCTGTGGCGACACCGCCCGGCGATGTGATCGACGAATATGAGATGTTCTGGACGCTCGCCAAGCACCTCGGCGTGACCATGCAGCTCGCTGGTGGTCCATTGCCGATGGATGAAAGGCCGAGCAAGGAGACCTTCCTTGATCTTATGACCTCCGGTTGCATTGTTCCGCCCAGCCAAGTGCGCAAGGATGCGCAGAAAGCAGGCGGGTCAGCGGTAGTCTATGACGACAAGCATCCGATTGTCGAGTCGATGGATGAGGATGAGGTCAACCGTTTCAACTTGAACGCTGGCGCGATGCCGGCGGAGCTGATGCGCTATGCCGACAACCCGTTGAGCCGCGATGGCTTCGAATTCAAGCTGATCAGCCGCCGCTCCAAAACGCGGTTCAATTCGATCGGTCATCCGCTCAAGAAATTGCAAGAGAAGACAACCACCAACCCCGCTTATATCCACCCCGAAGACATCGAGGAATTGGGGCTGGAAGATGGCGGGATCGTTGAAATTACCTCCCCGCACGCAACCATTCACGGGGTGGTCAAAGCCAGCGACAAAGTGCGCCGTGGTCTGGTCTCAATGGCGCATGCCTATGGCGATGCCGATACGTCGAAAGAAGATGTGCGCGAGCGCGGCTCTTCGACCAACAGGTTGACAAGCGAAGTGGTCGATTTCGACCCGATAACTGGCCAAAGCCTGCAAAGCGCAATTCCAGTTAAACTCGTCGCGGCATAGCCCAAGTAATCTAAGGAAATACCATGCCCGAAAACCGTCGGTTTTTGCTTCAACGCCGTCCTAATGGTGAGCCTGTTCCGCAAGACTTTGAGCTTGTGACGGAACCCACCCCGGACCTTGCCGACGGGCAATTTTTGGTGCGCAACCACTATGCGTCGCTCGATCCGGCGATGCGCGGATGGATGGATGCGGGCGGTAACTACATGCCGCCGGTCCCGCTTGGCACTGCGATGCGCGCGAGCACGATTGGCGTGGTGGAAGCAAGCAAAGCGGATGGTTTTGAAGCGGGCCAATGGGTGATGGGGCTTAATGCTCTGGAGGATTACTCCATCAATGAGGCGGGCGGCTTCACCCAACCGATTGACCCTTCTCTCGTCCCTCAGATCACCAACTACCTCTCAATCTTTGGGGCGGTTGGGATGACCGCATATTTCGGGTTCCTCGAAGTGTGCGAGCCAAAGGAAGGTGAAACCGTCCTTGTTACAGGAGCCGCGGGAGCGGTTGGTTCGCTGGTCGGGCAATTGGCGAAAATCCACGGTTGCCGCGTGGTCGGCATTGCTGGCGGACCAGAGAAATGCGCAAAGCTAACCGAGAAATACGGCTTTGACGCAAGCATTGATTACCGCGGCAAGGACGAGGCAGCGTTGACCGAAGCCATTGCCCAAGCGTGCCCGGACGGTGTCGATGTCATTTTCGAAAATGTCGGCGGCACCATTTTTGATGCCGGTTTGATGAACCTGAACCTTCATGCCCGCGTCGGGCTATGCGGGTTGATCAGCGAATACAACACCGGACCTGTTGGCGTGCGCAATGTGTGGAATCTTATCGTCACACGCTCGTCCATCCGGGGCTTGCTGGTGATGGATTTTGTCGAACGTTTCCCCGAAGGCGCGGCCAAAATGGCCGAGTGGGCTGCGGCTGGAAAACTCTCCATTGATGAGCATGTCGATGAAGGGTTGGAAGGCGCCTATGAGAGTTTCATGCGGCTGTTCGCTGGGACCAATACTGGCAAGATGATCCTGAAAATCGCGACGGATTAAGATGGAGCGCGACCTGCTTGTCCTGTCCGGCGGACACCGCTTTTATGAAGCGGAGTTCGACCAATTTCTGGCGAGCCTTGGCGATTGGCGCGTCACCCACCTGGAACATCCCGATGCAGAAGAGCAGGTTGCCAATGGCCGCGCGCTCGAAGCCGACGCACTGCTGTTCTACGACATGGGCGGATACACGTTCGCAGACAATTGGGTAA
>CAZOLE010000088.1:0-7638 GCA_964580445.1 uncultured Porphyrobacter sp. | reverse complement strand
GTCGATATCTTGCGCCAGAACGCGCCCTTCTTCACCCACACGCTCCGCAAGTCTGACCGTGTAGTAACCTTCTCCCGCACCAATATCCGCAACGGTCATCCCGTCTTCGATATTCGCTAGATCCATCACAGTCTTCGCTTCGCCGCGTTCGTCACGCGCATCCTCGTTTGAAAACTGGTTCGAGATTATCTTTGCGACGGGACGGTCAGGTTCAGGAAAATCACGTGAAGTCGCCGGACGCTTTGATCCAGCCTCGAATATGCCGCAGGCTGACAGTGCCAAGGGGGCAAGTAGAATCGACGCAGCGCGAAAATTCACTCCACGTCCTCCACATCAACCGTCTCCCCGGTAACCTGCTGAGCCAAAGCCGCCGAAATAAAGTCGTCAATTTCGCCGTCGAGCACTTTGTCGGGCGAGCTTGAAGTAACCCCGGTGCGCAGGTCCTTGACCATCTGATAGGGTTGCAGAACATAGGAGCGGATCTGATGACCCCAGCCAATGTCGCTCTTTTCCTGATACTCACCAGAAGCAGCCGCTTCACGTTCGGCCATCTCGCGTTCGAACAGACGCGCTTTGAGCATGTTCATCGCTGTTGCACGGTTCTTATGCTGACTACGGTCATTCTGACTGGCCACTACGATACCAGTTGGCTGGTGGGTGATCCGCACCGCAGAATCGGTGGTGTTGACGTGCTGCCCGCCAGCGCCTGAGGCACGGTAGGTGTCAATCTTCAAGTCGCTTTGGTCGATCTCAATATCGATGTCGTCATCAATCACCGGATAGACCCAAACGCTGGAAAAGCTGGTGTGCCGTTTTGCAGCGCTATCATATGGGCTGATGCGGACGAGCCGGTGCACACCGCTTTCGGTCTTGCCATAGCCGTATGCGCCCTCGCCCTTGATCAACAAAGTCGCAGACTTGATCCCTGCTTGGTCACCCGCCTGATACTCAACCGTTTCAATTTTGAACCCGCGTCGTTCGGCCCAGCGGCCATACATCCGGAACAGCATTTCCGCCCAATCTTGGCTTTCCGTGCCCCCTGCCCCGGCATGGATTTCCAGATAGGTGTCATTACCGTCCGCTTCGCCTGACAAGAGCGCCTGTACCTTGTCGGCATCAGCACGATCCGCCAGTTTAGCGAGGCTAGACAGCCCTTCATCGATGAGGCTTTCCTCATCTTCAGCCTCGCCCATCTCGATAAACTCGATCGCATCGGCCATCTCTGAGGAAATATCATTGACCGTGTTTACTGCGTTTTCGAGCGTCTTTTGCTCACGGCTGACCGCCTGCGCTTCCTTCGGATTGTCCCAAAGGCTGGGATCCTGCACACGCGCATTCAATTCATCCAATCGCCGAAGGGCACGTTCCCAATCTAGCGACTGTCGCACCAGATCAAGCGCCGCTTCGATGCGGTTAATATGGGATTGGGCCTCGGCCCGCATAGACTATCCTTCAAAAGAAACTTGGCCGCATCGCTTAGCGCGAAGGCTCCGATTGTAAAGCGCACCACCACGGAACGCTCAGTCGTTGCCTAGTGGATGCCTAGTAAATTCCGCCTTGATCCTCGACAAAGTCCTCTTGCTGCCCGGATTGCTCTTCACGCTTCTTTTTAGGCTCGGCTTTGCGCTGAGTCGAACGGATCAACGCTAGTATCTCATCGCGTTTGGCAGCGATTTCGTCTTGGCGGGTCGCACGATCTGGTTCGGTATCGGGTTTGAATGCTTCCCAGATAATTGCCGCTTTCGCATCACCGGAAGGCCAACCATTGAATACACGTTTTCCGCTGCGCCGGTCGACTCGAACCATCCTGACCCCATCGGGAGCAACCGGTTGATCGTTGCGCCAGCGGTGCCGCGTGGCTTGGATGAAATCTCGCACAATCGGTGCAACAATGGTCCCACCTTGCGCGTAGCCACCCATCGGCTTTGGCGTATCAAACCCGACATAGCCGCCTGCGATCAAGCGCTGTGTGCCGCCGATAAACCAAACATCTTTCGATTGGTTGGTCGTGCCCGTTTTACCGAACAGTGGCAGATCAAGCTTATTGAGAACGGTAGCAGTACCGCGTTGCACGACGCCTTCGAGCATATGCATGATTTGGAACGCGGTGCGCGCATCCATGGCTTGCTCACCCATCAAGCCTGCGCGGGGCATAGCCTTGCCATCCCATTCATCCGAGTTGCAACCCCGGCAGGGACGGTCATCGGCGCGCCAGATAACTTGGCCCGTGCGATCCTGCACATAGTCAATGACAGTAGGCGGGTTGAGCCGCCCGTGATTGGCTAGCGCGCTGTATGCTGCGACCAATTTTACGACGGTTGTCTCTTCAGCGCCCAAAGTGGTCGCTGCGTAGGGATCAGGGTCCTCGTTGATACCCATCGTCTTGATCGTCTCAACGACGTTGGCCATCCCAGCCTGCACGCCGATCTGAACAGTCATGATATTTTGCGATTGTTCCAGACCATAGCGCAGCGGGAACTGGCCTCCGCGACCACCACGAATGCACTTGCGGCCACGCGCGCCCTGATTGTAGCAATATTGCGAGTTATCGATCTTGGTCGAAGGCGTCATGCCTTGGTCAAGCCCGGTCGCATAAACGAAGGGTTTAATCGTCGAACCTGGTTGACGATTGGCTTGTGTCGCCCGGTTAAAATCGGACACCCCGTAGTCAAAACCGCCTTGCATCGCGAGCACACGGCCACTTTGCGCGCTTTGCACGACAAAACCGCCTTGTGCGTCAGGTATGGTTGCGACACGGTAGCCGTTACCGCTGGGCCGCACCGCAATTACGTCGCCTGCTTTCAAAGCGTTCGGCAAGCCGGACAAAGGCGCGGTATCGCCATCGGAAAAGCCAATCGTCGCGCTGCCTCCAGCCCGTTCTGTGACTACACCAGTGCGCCAATGCTTGTAATTGATCTTGATCGGTGAACCGCGCAGCTGACTTGCCCAATCCCCGTCTTCGAAGTTGATCGTTGCAATTGGCCGCGCCCAGCCTCGGCTGCCGTGATACTTCAGCAGCCCTTTACGCAGGACGTCGCGCGCAGATTCTTGCATTTCCATATCGAGCGAAGTGCGCACCCAAAGGCCGCCAGCATAAACACTGTTGGGACCCGATTCTGCGTCTTCGCCGAACTTTTCGATAAGACGCCTGCGGACCTCTTCGATAAAGTAGCCGGCATCAACGCTGCGTCGCGAGCGCTGTTGTACAAGGCCAAGCGGCTGAGCCTTTGCCGTGTTGGCTTCGCCCGAAGTGACATAGCCATTGTCAGCCATCTGGTTGAGAATGAAGTTGCGGCGCGTGATCGCAGCATCCTCTTCCCCTTTGCGGCCATAGCGTTCGGGCGCCTTGGGAAGCGTTGCTAGAAACGCCGCTTGGTGCAATTCTAGCTCGCTTACATCCCTGTCAAAATAAGCGAGCGAAGCCGCTTGCACGCCAAAACTGCGGCGACCCAGCGGGATTTCATTGAGGTAAAGCTCGAGAATTTCTTCCTTGCTCATCACGCCTTCGATGCGGCTCGCTAGAATCATCTCTTTGAGTTTGCGTTCAACCGAGTATTCATCGCCAAGCAAACGGATCTTCGCGACCTGTTGTGTAATGGTGGAGCCACCAACCGCGCGTTCATCCGAACCATACTTTATGATGTAATCAATTATCGCGTTGAGCGTGCCCGTCACGTCGACGCCGCCGTGGCTGAAGAATGTCTTGTCTTCCGCTGAAAGCACTGCACCAACGAGCGTTTCAGGGAAGTCATTGAATTGCAGCTGCACGCGCCGATCGCGAGCATAGGAGTGTATGATGTCACCATCGATCCCGCGCACAACGGTGGGAAGCGGCGTCTCATAATCAACCAAGCTGTCAGCTTCGGGCAAATCGCTTGCCAGCCAATACCATGCAACAGCCCAAAATATGGCGAGCAAGATGACGAGAAGCGCGGCGAGCTTGAACAGCCAGCTATTCTTCCATGACCGTGCGAACCACGCACCGGCTGCGCCAAGATCGCGGTTAAGCCGATAGCGGAAATATTGCAGTGTCGATGCAGATTCTGCGTCAGTCATGGCGCTCATTATTATCATGGACAATTCGAAAAGGGCTAGCGGCTAAGCGCTTCGTTGACCACAATTATGACAAGCTGTGGCGGATCGATCAACTCTCTCCACTGCGCGACGACGCTCAAGGTTCGACCCGTCTCGCAAAGAAGATGCGGATCGCACGGGCAAGAACCTGCGCGTATTGGGCCTGTCCTTCCTTCGTGGTGAGCCGAGTTCGGTCCGATTGATTGGTAACAAAACCACTTTCGAACAAGACGCCCGGAACATCTGGCGCACGCAAAACTGCAAGCTCTGCTGAACGGCTAGCCTGTGGATGAAATTTGAGCGCTTCTTTGCCTTCGCGTTGGATAAGCTCCGAAAACTCGCTTGCATCTTCCTGTGTTTGGGCTTGACTAAGCTCCACAAGGATCGCGCTAACCTCTTCACTTTGCCCCTCAACAGAAGCGCCATTGACCTGATCTGCGTTGTTCTCTCGCGCCGCGAAACGCGCCGCGGCTTCGCTAGATGCTTCGGCTGACAACGTATAGACGCTGGCCCCGCTCACATCGGCGCGCTCTCCCCCAGAATCGGCATGGATCGAAATGAACAAATCGGCGTCCAATAGGCGAGCGATCTCAGGGCGATAGGCAAGCTCCACTAGGCGATCATCGTTCCGTGTCATAGCAACCCTCACGCCGCCTTCGCGCAACAACTCGTCGCGCAAAGCCAACGCAAGTGCGAGGACAATTTCTTTTTCCAGAACCTCTTCGCCGCCGCTGGTGCGCCCGATAGAACCGGGGTCACGCCCCCCATGCCCTGCATCTATCACTACCAACGGCCGGTTGGGATCATCGGGGCCTTCAATTTCAGGAAGCTCGAGCGCGACATCTCTACCATCCAAGGATAGCCCGACTACATAGTCACGCCCAAGGCTGGGTACAGGAATCGTCAACCCAAAAGCCTTAGCTCCGCCGATTATCAGCGCAGGGACGAGGATAATAATTAAGATGAGTGCGCGTATGCTCATTGCCTTGCCGACTTAGAATGTTGCCCGTTTATGGTGCAATAGAGTTGCGAGTGAAAACCCACGGTGCTAGAAACACCAAATCGGGGCTTTAGACGAAGAAACGTTAATCTTCAGGGGCTCCTTCCTTTTCGGTCCCATAGGCTATCAACCAAGGGACCACCATACAGGTTGATGCATTGACGAGACGCTTCCCCTCGCTGACAAGCGCGCCGCTCTTAAAGAGCTGGCGTGGCTATGCGGGCCGATGCGCGGACACTTTCCGCAATCTCTCCACTGCAGACGCAAATCTCTCCGCAATTGCGCAAACAGCATTGGCGGCGAACTTACCGAATCGGGCGATAGGAATTCGCACCGATCATCACACAACAACACGCCGGACCGGCGGGCTATGCCCCGCTCATTCGAGCGTTTGGAGACACATTCATGGCAACGCGCATGTTAATCGATGCGCGCCACTCGGAAGAAACCCGGGTGGCGGTACTCAAAGGCAACCGGATTGAGGAGTTCGACTTTGAATCTGCTGAACACAAGCAGATCAAGGGCAATATTTATCTAGCGAAAGTCACGAGGGTTGAGCCCTCTTTGCAAGCGGCATTCGTCGATTTCGGCGGCAATCGCCATGGCTTTCTCGCCTTTAGCGAAATCCACCCGGATTATTACCAGATCCCCCAATCGGACCGCGAAGCATTGCTAGCGGAAGAAGCCGAGGCGGCCGAAGAAGAAGCGCGTCTGCGCGCTGAGGATGAAGAAGACGGCATCACCCCGGGTGATGAGTATGACGCAGAGGATGAGAGTTCGGAGGCACTTGCAGAAGATCTCGCGGAAGATGGACTCGAAGAGATTGATACTTCCGAGAAAGACAAAGTCGCCACCATTGAAGACGGCGCGTCTGATGATGATGCCGACGACGAAGACGGCGAAGGCGAAGACAATGCTGAGGCTTCGGACGAAGAAGCCGAAGAGAAACCGCGCCGTGGCCGCAGAGGTCGTGGACGTCGCCGCCAAGGTGGCAAATCCGGTAAATCGGGTGGTCGTAGCCGGGCGAAAGAGGTCGACGAAGTACGCGCCAAGCGCATGGCACTGCGTCGCCGCTACAAAATTCAAGATGTTATCCAGCGACGTCAGGTTGTTCTGGTGCAGGTGGTCAAGGAAGAACGCGGCAATAAAGGCGCAGCTCTAACCACCTATCTCAGCCTTGCGGGCCGCTACACAGTTCTGATGCCTAACAGCTCACACGGTGGCGGAATTAGCCGCAAGATCAATTCATCGAGCGACCGTAAGCGGTTGAAGCAAGTCGTCTCCGACTTGTCGCTGCCCAAAACGATGGGCTTGATCGTGCGCACCGCGGGGCTCAGCCGGACCAAAACCGAAATTAAGCGCGACTTTGATTATTTGGCGCGACTGTGGGACGAAATCCGCGAAAACACGCTAAAATCAACCGCGCCAAACCTTGTCCATTCCGACAGCGACCTTATCAAGCGCGCGATCCGCGACATCTACAATCGAGAGATCGAGGAAGTGATCGTCGAGGGCGAAGATGGCTATAAGCTCGCCAAGGGTTTCATGAAGCTGTTGATGCCCAGCCACGCCCGCCGGGTGAAAGCTTACTCGGACCCTGTTCCGCTGTTCCAACGCTACGGCGCTGAAGATCAGCTTCGGGCGATGTATGATCCAATGGTCCAACTCAAATCGGGCGGCTATCTGATCATCAATCCGACCGAAGCTCTGGTCTCGATCGACATTAACTCGGGCCGTTCAACCAAAGAACATGGGATCGAGCAAACTGCTCTCCACACCAATTTGGAAGCCGCGCGGGAAATTGCTCGCCAATTGCGCCTGCGCGATATGGCCGGTCTGGTAGTTATCGATTTTATCGACATGGAATACAATTCCAACGTCCGCAAAGTCGAAAAGGCGATGAAAGAAGCGCTGAAAACCGACCGTGCTCGCATTCAGGTTGGTCGCATCTCCGGCTTTGGTTTGATGGAAATGAGCCGGCAACGCCTGCGCACTGGCGTTCTCGAAGCGACCACGCGCGAATGCCCGCATTGCGATGGCTCGGGTCTGGTTCGAACGGCATCTTCGGCTGGTCTATCCGCACTTCGTTTGATCGAAGATGAAGCCGCCAAAGGCAAGGGCACCATCATCAAACTCGGCGCGAGCACCGAAGCAGCAATCTACATGCTCAACGAGAAACGCGGCGAGTTGGTTGAGATCGAAGAGCGTTACGGCGTCACCGTTGAAGTGTCGCCCGAAGGCGAAAATGAAGGCGCAAAAATGAGTGTCTCTAGCGCTGGCCCTCGCCCTACAACTGCGCCGAAGTTTGAGCCGATTGTCGACGACGATGATGACGACGATCTGCCAGAAGAAGACTTCGCCGAGGACGAAGAGGACGACGCAAACAGGAAGAAAAAGCGTCGCCGCCGGCGTGGTGGACGTGGTCGCAACAAAAAGCGTCATGACGAAAATGCTGAAGGCGCAGAAGGTGGTTCGGACGAAGGTGATGATGAGGCATCATCACGTGACGACGCTGCCAATGATGACGAAGAGAAACCTAAGAAGCGCCGCCGCAGGGGCGGACG
>CAZOLE010000087.1:0-7641 GCA_964580445.1 uncultured Porphyrobacter sp. | reverse complement strand
TCCATGTAAAAGTCCCCTGCTCCGCGAAAATTGCTGGCGCGGGTATGCGGCACTACCAACAACAGCGCGTCCATCTCTTCGGGGTTCCAGCGCTCTGACAGGTCGCGAAAAGCATCGCGCGGCCCATTCAGCCAGATATTGTCGGAATTCAAACAGTAGAACGGATCGGGCAAATGCTCTTTCGCTTTGATCATTCCGCCGCCTGTTTCCAGTAGCGCGGCGCGCTCATCGGAGACAGTAATCTGCGGGGACTTTCGACTTTGCAAATGCGCTTCGAGTGCGTCGGCAAGATAATGCACGTTGACGATCGCGCGCGAAACGCCCGCTTCTGTAAGCCGGTCCAGCGTATGATCGATCAGCGGTTTGCCAGCCACACGAACCAAGGGTTTCGGCTGCGAGGCGGTGAGCGGACGCATACGCTTACCCATCCCGGCAGCCATAACCATCGCGGTATCGCTGATCAGGGCGCTCATGCGATTGTGCCTCCGAGTTCGCGGCGCAGATCATCGGGAATGTTCGAGTCGAACCACTCAGCGACAGGTGCCAGCTCTGGATGCTGCAAGTCTCGCTGCATCGCCTTCCAGACACGCGGAATAAAATCGAGATAGCGCGGTTTGCCATCGCGTTTGTAGAGCCGCGCAAAAATGCCGACGATCTTGGCGTTGCGCTGTGCACCCAGCCTTGCGTAGTCGGCTAGGAAATCCGCATCAGCGTTAGCGCGGTTCTGATACCGGGCAAGCATAGCCGCCTCGAGCTCTTCGGACACGTCACGCCGTGCATCCTGTAACAGCGACACCAGATCGTAAGCGCGGTGCCCTACCAAGGCGTCCTGAAAATCAATGAGACCTTGGGGTGCGCGAGTCGTCGGATCGCCGAGCAGCATGATGTTTTCAGCATGGTAATCGCGCAGGACTGTTACGCCTTCTCGCTGTCGCGACATCATCGGTTCAAGCGCCTTAACCCATGCCGCCTCGAACCCTTGTGTGTCGACGGTCAGGCTTTGCGCCGGGCAATACCATTCAGTGAACAATGCCGTTTCGCGAAGATAAGTCGGCATATCGTATGGCGAAAATGGTCCAGCGGGGCGCCGATGCAGCTCGACCAACGCATCAATGGCACCTTCGTAAGCAGCACTTTCAGCATCCGGGTGATCGTCCAACCAATCGCGCATCCGATCATTGCCAAAATCTTCCAGCAGCACCCAGCCCTTTGGCGCGTCTGCGCTGTAAATCTCGGGCGCGCGCATTCCTTGATCGTTCAACCACTTGGCTACATGCAAGAATTCACTGGGGTCTTCCTCAGGCGGAGGAGCGTGCATCAACATCGCACCTGACCCATCCTCGCGGTGTAGACGGAAGTAGCGCCTGAATGATGCATCACCGGGGATCGGATCAATCCGCGCATCGCTCCATCCGGCGTCGGCAACAAATTCGGTAAGGCCTTGAGGCAATTGTGTCATGGCATCCGCCTTTGCCAAGCTGCGCCTCCTTGCGCAATCGCTGCGCGGCCAGAACCCGCAATTTCGAGCGATATCGACAGACAAACTGGCAGGTGAGCAAAGCCTCCGGCTTTTTCGGGCCATTCCGCAATCAGAACCGCGCCATCACAGTACTCATCTAAGCCAAGTTCTGCGACTTCAGAAGGATGCTCCAACCGATAGAAATCTGCGTGGACCACCGGCAATCGCAGCGGCGGCGCTTCATAGCTTTCGAGGATCGTAAAAGTTGGAGACGGCACTTCGTTCGGATAGCCAAGCGTAGCAAGGATCGCACGCGCCAAAGTGGTTTTGCCCGCGCCCAAGCCTCCTGACAGAGCGATCACGTCACCCGCCTCAAGTTTAACCGCAATGGCTTCGCCAAAGTCTTGCATTGCGGCCAGATCGGGTAATTCGCACCGACTCACGGCAGACGAATGATCGCAGCGGTGCCCACGCCCTCTTCACTGGCAATTTCCAGCACGCCACCATGGGCCTCAACCAATTGCCGCGCGAGCGGTATCCCTAGCCCCGTGCGCTTTTCCAGCGAGCCATCTTCGGCTTGGCGCAAGCCATCGAGCGCTCGACTTAGCTCATCTTCACTCATCCCGCTGCCATTATCGGAAATGACGAAGGACGCACTCCAAGCGTCTTTAGGATCGGGGTCCAGCACTTCGACCAGCACCTTGCCTCCTTTGGGTGTGTGAGCGATGGTATTTTCAAGCAACGCTCCAACCGACCGGCCAAGCTGACGCGGGTCCACTTCAACGGCAACACCTTTACCACCTCGAAGATCAAGTCGCAGACCTGCTGATAGAATCGCTTCTTCTCGTTCGCGCACGCATGCGGTCAGGAAAGCCACCAGATCAG
Source organism: uncultured Porphyrobacter sp. (assembly GCA_964580445.1). Classification (GTDB taxonomy): domain Bacteria; phylum Pseudomonadota; class Alphaproteobacteria; order Sphingomonadales; family Sphingomonadaceae; genus Erythrobacter. The sequence goes on along the minus strand of CAZOLE010000087.1, from coordinate 5,297 downwards.
TTTCTTCTTTGGTGATCGGCAAAAGCCCTGCTTCGCTTTGCGACAGGTCGAGCACGTTTTCGACTTGATCAGTCAGTCGCTCCACCGATGTCAGAATCGCATCAACATACTCACTGGCATCATCCGAAATCTCACCCGCCGCCCCGCTCTTGAGCAGTTCCGCATAACCGCCAATCGTGGTTAGCGGAGTGCGGAACTCATAAGACATATTTGCCAGGAAACGAGCCTTAACCGCATCGGCTTCTTCCAGAGCCAATGCACGTTCGCGCAGAGCATCTTCTGCCTTTTTCGAATCTGTAATGTCGAGGACCGTCAGCAAGCCATTGCCATCAGGTAGCGGAACCCCCGCAAACTCAAGTGTACGGCCATCAGACAGTTCTATCCGTCCAGCCTTTTCTGTTCGGTCAAGCGTTGCCGAGCGAATAACTGCGCCAATCGCCTTGCTTTGGCCCGGCTTTGCCAGGTTCTTGCCGATCGCTTCGGTCAGGTCATTGGCGCTAGGATGACCGTCAAGAAATTCTGCTTCTAGCCCCCACGTCCCCGCGAAACTGCGATTCCACAGCTGCATCGATCCATCAGGTGCAAAAATCGCGAGAGCTTCAAACAGGCTGTCGAGGGTCGCCGCTCGCGTCCTCAACAATGTGTCACGCGATGCCGACAGCGCTAGGCCCTCGGTCTGATCTTCGGCGATCAACACCAAGCCACCTTCGGGCAGGGGTTGCGCGATCATTCTAAGGTGCGTGCCACCCGGCAATGGCCACGCTTCTTCAAGCGTCTCCGCCTTGCCAAACCACGCTTCATGGTCAGCCCGCCATTCAGGAAAATCGCGCACTTCGGGTGTCCGGCCACGCTCACGCGCCGCCGTTAAAAACCGGTCAAACCGAAGCTGTTGTTCCACCGCATCCGCCGACACACCAAAGAGACGTCGGAACGGACGGTTTACAAAGACCAGTTGCTCGTTCGCATCGAACTGGGCGACGCCCACGGATAATCGATCGAGCAGCCCGCGTTGCGCCTCCCGATAGGCTTTCAACTCGCGCATTTGCGCTTGTTGCTCTTCGACGTCGATGGCGTAGCCCGCCACCCCATCCGCGCCGAGAGGTAGGTCGCTAACCTTAAGACTACGCCGTTCGCCATGGATCGTCGCAGCGACCAAGCGTTCAGATTTCGTTTGGTTTTCCATAGCCGCTTTGGCGATGGCCGAAGGGGATTGCCCGCTTTCTGGTTCGAGCAGTTCGGCCTGCTCCGCAATCACGTTTTCTGCACTCGCAAGACCCACCGCATCGACATAGGCCTGATTAACCAGCTGCAATTTGAATTCCGGATTGCGAAACCACATGGGGACCGGTGCCGCTTCAATAAGCCCGTTGAGCGCAGCAAAATCGGACTCAGCTCGCGCCGTACTCACGCGCAATTGCGACAGCTCATCTTCGCTTTTGGTAAAGTCGAACACCCACACCATCGCCGCGCCACCGGGAGAGACTTGTGGGTCCGCAAGCGCTCCTTGCATGGCGAGGCTACGCTGCGATCCAGGAGGCGTAATTGCCAATTCAAAAGGCGCGGCGCTTTTCTGAGTGACGCTCACTTTTTCCGTAAGCGCTTCAACTTGTTCCGCCGACAATCCCTGTCCCTCTGGCCCTGTGAGTTCGCTTAAAAACTTGGGCAATTTGTCGAGACCCAGCCAACGGGCCAGCCGCTCTGGCGCTTCGATCCGACCATCAACGCGAACCAGCATTGGAATTGCTGGCGCCGCGTCGAGCATCATCTGCATCCGTTTCAAAGATGTTTGCAATGCCTGCAATCGCCGCGCCTTGGCGTTCGCGCGCAGCATCACAAAGGCCGCTCCCACCACCCATGCAGCGAGAACGAGGCCAATTAACACCAAAGCGACGGACGAAAATTCCATATCAGACAGCTATTGCGCTCTTGCCCCGGTTGCGATGTGGTCAACAAAAAAGCCCCCGCAATTGCGAGGGCTTTTCATACTTTTTTCCAAGCGGCTCGCGCTTAGTAGCGGTAATGATCCGGTTTGAACGGACCGTTGGCCGGTACACCGATGTAATCGGCTTGCTTTTGCGAGAGCTTGCTCAGCTCCACGCCAAGCTTTTCGAGGTGCAAAGCCGCGACTTTTTCATCCAAATGCTTAGGAAGGACATAAACGTCGTTCTTATACTCGTCCGACTTCGTAAATAGTTCAATTTGCGCCAAAGTCTGATTGGTGAAGCTCGCGCTCATCACAAAGCTCGGGTGGCCGGTTGCACAACCAAGGTTCACAAGGCGACCCTTGGCAAGAACCAAAATAGATTTGCCATCCGGGAAGGTCACCATGTCGGTGCCGTCCTTGATTTCTTTCCAATCATAATTGTCGAGCGCAGAGATTTGTATCTCGCTGTCAAAGTGACCGATGTTCGAGACAATCGCCATGTTCTTCATGTTCTTCATGTGCTCGCCGGTGATAACGTCTTCGTTGCCGGTCGCGGTTACAAAGATGTCAGCGCGCTTCACCGCTTCGTCCATGGAAACAACTTCATAGCCGTCCATCGCCGCTTGCAGAGCGCAGATCGGGTCAATCTCTGTGACCATCACGCGAGCGCCGCCATCGCGCAGCGAAGCAGCCGAGCCTTTGCCAACATCGCCATAGCCAGCGACACAAGCCACTTTACCGGCCAGCATCACATCAGTTGCGCGACGGATCGCGTCGACCAGCGATTCTTTGCAGCCATAAAGGTTGTCGAATTTCGACTTGGTCACGGAGTCATTGACGTTGATCGCCGGGAACGGGAGCTTGCCCGCTTTGGCGATTTGGTAAAGGCGCATAACGCCGGTTGTGGTCTCTTCCGAAACGCCTTTGATGTTCTGCACCGACTTGGTGAGATAGCCGGGCTTTTCTTTGACGTAGGCTTTAAGAGCGCGCTGGAATTCAATTTCTTCAGCGTTGGCCGGAGCAGGCAATTCTTCGCCCGCTTCAACCCGAGCGCCCCAAAGCGCGAACATAGTCGCATCACCGCCATCATCGAGGATGATGTTGGCAGTGAGGTCTGGATCGCTGTCTGTCGACCAGTCAAAGATGCGACCTACATAATCCCAATAATCGGCAAGGGTCTCACCCTTGATCGCAAAAACCGGAATGCCTTGGTCAGCAATCGCAGCAGCCGCGTGGTCTTGGGTCGAGAAGATGTTGCACGTCGCCCAGCGCACTTCGGCACCGAGTGCAACCAATGTCTCAATCAATACAGCGGTCTGGATTGTCATGTGGAGCGAACCAGTAATCCGCGCACCTTTCAAAGGCTGCGATGCACCATATTCTTCGCGTAGCGCCATCAGGCCGGGCATTTCAGTTTCGGCAATGTGGATTTCATCGCGGCCATACTGAGCGAGGCCAAGGTCCTTGATGATGTATTCGTGCGTGGCGGCAGCAGTGGCCATGGGGTGTCTCCTGAGAAGCAAATGGAAGAGAGCGAGCCTGCTCGCGCCTCTTTATGCAGCGCCACATAGCGACGCGATCCACTTGGGGCAAATGGAATATAAAGTTTTCTTTATATCCTTCGGAAACGGCAGGCAATTGTGGGGTATTCAGTCACCGCTGACAAAAGCTGACCGTGTTCGACTTGAACGCAGAGAGCTTGCACTTCGTCTTCCAACTCTGCGCAATTCATCCATGGGTGCCCGCTGCCATAGGTGTTCGCCATCTTGACGCCCATACGGTCAAGCGCCCATTTGATGCCATTGCTGCCATATTGCGCGTTCAATCCGCGTTTAAGGTCCACTTTGGCCGCGCACAACTTTGCGCTGTGCATCGTCGAAAACTGACCAAGTTCTCCGCGAAAGTCATGCACTCCGTTGTGAAACCGAAGGCTCGTGACCATCAACATAATTTCAAGCTTGCGCAGTTTAACCGCGTCGCTTGTCATAATCGGATCGGGCTCAGCTAGGGCCGCGCCAATTATTCAGAATGTTCTCAAACCTGTTATCCCGCGCAATGCTCTGGGAAACTGCGCGACGCTCACTCAATTCTATAATTGCGGCTCACGCGCGAATGCCTATATCCTCGGCAACACTTCGCGAATTTCTGGCAAAGAAAGGCCCCCCAATGACAATTTCTGTAGGCGACAAACTTCCTGACGTATCAATGGTCAAAGCAACAGCTGAAGGCCCGCAACCAGTGCAGTCATCGGAATATTTCAAAGGTAAGAAGGTCGCGCTGTTCTCGGTTCCCGGCGCATTCACCCCGACATGTTCGGCCAAGCACCTGCCTGGCTTCGTTGAGAAAGCCGAGGAGCTGAAAGCCAAAGGTGTCGATGAGATTGTCGGCACCGCAGTAAACGATGCGTTTGTTATGGGCGCTTGGAACGAAGCGGCTGGCAGCGGCGACATCACCATGCTTGCAGACGGCAATGGCGAATTTGTCGACAGCGTTGGTCTGACCATGGACGCTGGCGGATTCGGCATGGGCCAGCGCGGTCAACGTTTCTCAATGGTGGTCAATGACGGCGTTGTTGAACAGCTTAACGTCGAAGCGCCCGGCGATTTCAAAGTCTCCAGCGCGGAACATATGCTGGGTCAGCTCTAAGCGGCAATCGCAATTTTGGAACGAGAAAGGGCGCCCTGTTGGAGCGCCCTTTTTCTATCCGGAGCGGGAATAGGCTTCGGTAATCCAGCCCTTCACTTCCTCATCAAAGTCGCTGACCTTCTCAAGCCTTATCCGATGAGAACACATCGCATCGTAGGTTTCAAGCCGCCCTTCGGCGTCATTGCCTTTCAGCGCTAAACCCAAGTCAATGCGCGATTTGGTTGCTGGTGTGATCAACGCGAATTGCTTTTTGCGCCGCAAGCTGACGCTGGTTTTCTTAGGTGCGAGCTCGACATCACCACCCAGTGCCTGTGCAAACGCAACAACCGCTTCATAGATCGGCTTTAGTCCCGCTTTCGCCCCGGCATATTGGTCGGCGACCAGATCACTCGGCCCATCACTTTTCAAAGCTTCGCTCGCGATTAGATTTGCAAAGCCATGCGTCACGCCGTGTTCGGACTTCAGGAAAGTCACGATCATGCCATGCTTTCCGAGCGGTTCAGACGCGATAAGGGCAAGCCATTCCTTGAGAGGCTTGCCCGTCTTCTCGGGTAGATTAGCCAGCATTGTCGCGAGTTGTTTGTCCACTGTCGACATATCGTCCTCCCGTGCGGAGAGACTACAACTCAAAGTGAGCCAATCAATACCCCATCAGGCTCATCACTTCCTTGCGGCTGCGATGGTCCTCAAGGAACACACCCATCATCCGGCTGGTCAGCATTTCGAC
>CAZOLE010000086.1:0-7685 GCA_964580445.1 uncultured Porphyrobacter sp. | reverse complement strand
CGCATCGGCGCGGTGCAGCCTTCGAGGTAGCTCACGTAAGAGCCCTTCTCCGCCACGATCAAAGTCCGCTCAAACTGCCCTGTGTTCTCGGCATTGATGCGGAAATAGGTCGACAGCTCCATCGGGCAGCGCACGCCCTCGGGCACATAGACAAAGGTGCCATCGGAAAAGACCGCGCTGTTGAGGCACGCAAAGTAATTGTCGCGGGTCGGCACAATCCGGCCCAGCCACTTTTTGACCAGCTCGGGATATTGTTTGATCGCCTCTGAGATCGACAGGAAAATGACGCCCGCCCGCAAAAGCTCTTCGCGGAACGAGGTCGCGACGCTGACGCTGTCGAACACGGCATCAACCGCGACTTTCTTCGCGCCTTTTACCCCGGCCAGAACCTCTTGCTCGCCAAGCGGAATACCGAGCTTGTCATAAACCGCTTTAATCTCGGGATCGAGATCATCGAGCGAATCCAGCTCGATCTTCTTTGTCGGTGCGGCGTAGTAATAGGCGTCCTGATAGTCGATTTTTGGGTAGCCGACCTTCGCCCAATCCGGCTCCTCCAAAGTCTCCCAGATACGGAAGGCTTTCAGACGCCAATCGAGCATCCATTCCGGCTCACCCTTCTTGCCGGAGATAAAGCGGACGGTGTCTTCGCTCAGCCCCTTTTCTGCAAATTCGGTGTCGATATCAGCGGACCAACCGTGCTCATATTCGGCAGCGGCAGCGGCCGCATCCTTGGCATCCTGATCCATTTCTGGCTGGTCCAATGCAGGCGTGTCGAGATCGAGATTGTCGCTCATGCGGCTTCTTCTTCGCGTGTTTGAATGGGTGTGTCGGCGCCGCGCAATTGGGTCAGCGTGATATCGGCCAGCGCGCCTCGCAGGGCCGAATTGATGACCGGCCAATGCGGCTTCATGGTGCAGCCGGTTTCGTAATCACAATCCTCGCCATGCACGCAAGCGGCAAGCGCAATCGGACCTTCGACCGCCTCGACAATGTCGGCAACAGTGATCGCGGCTGCGGGCCTTGCAAGCTGAAGCCCGCCACGCGCACCGCGCAAAGAACGCAAGAGGTTCGCGGCCGTGAGCTTGGACACGAGCTTTTGCACGGTCGGCTTGGGCAATCCGGTTTCATCCGCCAACTCGCTCGCACTCGTGCGTTCACCGCCGCAATGCCCAGCGGCAGCGACCATGGTGACGACAGCGTAATCAGCGAGATTGGATAGGCGCATAAGGGTTCAATTCAATTCGGACTGGATTGTTCCAAATTCAATTATGAGCGATTTGCTCGCATTTCAACGAAGAAGCGCTTGTTGCGAGTCGTTAGCATTCTTGTGCGCTATCGCTTCGCTACTTGAGCGCATTTGTTTCCCCGCACGGCATCCGGCGTGCGATCTCCTCGCTCATGCGATCAAAGATCGCGTCTCTGCGGACGGCCAGTTGGCCTTGCGGTCGCGGTGTGACCGAGACCAACGGTCGAGAAAATTCAACCGCCCGCCATTTCCCGCGTGATATAGGTGTCGATATTCTCTTCGAGGATCGACAGTGGCACCGGACCACTCACCAGAACTGCATCGTGAAAATCGCGGTAGTCAAACTTGTCACCCAGCTGTGTTTGAGCCTTCGCGCGCAGCTCCATGATCTTCAGTTTACCAATCATATATGCGGTCGCCTGACCCGGCGTGGTGATGTAGCGCTCAATCGCCTTCACAATATCGCCTTCGGGGTTGGGCGTGTTCTCTTGAAGGTATTGGATCGCCTCTTCGCGGGTCCACTTTTTGGAGTGAAGCCCGGTGTCGACAACCAAACGACACGCGCGCCACAACTCCATGCCGAGCCGCCCAAAATCGGAATAGGGGTCTTGGTAGAAGCCCATATCCTTGCCGAGCTCCTCGGTGTAGAGGCCCCATCCCTCGGTGTAGGCAGTGAACCCGCCAAAGCGACGGAAGGCGGGCAGGCCGTCTAGCTCGGTTTGCAAAGCGCGCTGCAAATGGTGACCGGGAAAGCCTTCGTGATACGCCAGCGCTTCCAGCTCATTCTTTGACTGATTGCGCAGATTATAGAGGTTCACATAATACGTACCAGGACGTGATCCATCGGGCGCAGGGCTTTGGTAAAAGGCCTTGCCCGCGCTCTTCTCGCGGAAGGCTTCGACCGGTTTGATGATCATCGGCGATTTGGGCAGGCGGCCAAAGTATTCCGGCAATTTGACTTCCATCGCGTCCAGCTTTGCCTGGGCATCGCGCAGGTAATCTTCGCGCGTCGTGTAGTAGAATTGATCGTCAGTGCGGGTGAACTGGAAGAATTCCTGCAACGTCCCTTCAAAGCCGACTTTCGTCATGATTGCGCGCATTTCGCCATGAATGCGGGTCACTTCGCGTAGGCCGATATTGTGAATCTCATCGGCGGACAGGTCGGTGGTGGTGTAGCTCTTAAGCAAGGCCGAATAATAGGCATCGCCATTTGGCAGACGCCACACGCCATCATCGGTCGGCGCGATTCCTTGCTGGCGCTTCATTTCGCCGAGCAGCTTTTGATAGCCGGGGCGTGCCGAGCTATTCCAGGCCGCACCGGCCTGAGTTTTCAGTTGTGCTTTTTCGGCGTCGCCTAGCTCAAGCTTTTCGACCTTGCCTGTAAAATCTTCGAGCACAGCATTGTCATCACCGGCTGCGATAAGCCCTTCCAAATCAGAGATCACATAAGGGTAAACCCAATCCGGCGGCATGATCCCTGCGTCGGCGCGCTCGCGGGCTTCGCCAATCAACGCGTCCATTTGCGGGCCTATGCCTTTGATCCGCTCAATATAGGCCTCAGCATGTGAAAGCTCGCTCACTCGGTGAATATTGATCAAAAACGCCGGAATATTGGTATGCGCACCGCGGCGGTGATCGAACAGGAACCCATATTCGCGGAAAGGGTAGAGCGAGGCACCGCGTTCAGCGCCCGCTTCAAACAACCGGTAGGACAGCGCATCCTGCTCTAACAAGCTGGCCAGATCAAACTCGCCGCGCATCTGCTCAACCGTATCTTGCGAGAGCCTGAATTCGCGCTCATCGGCCTCGTCGGAAACCTCGTTCCACTTGCCATAATCCGCGTCGCGAATACCTCGATAGGATTTCGTCTCTGGAGACAGAGCAAGGCTCGCTTCGTTGTAGTCTTCAAAGAAGAGCGCGAGCCGCTCGGTTTCGCTTTCTTCCCCTTCAGCCGCCACCAGCGCCGTTTCCGTGGTTAGCGGGATACCGCGATCCAGACCACTCGAGCAGCCTGCCAGTGCAAAGGCGGTGAGAGACGAAGACAAAAGCGATGCGCGGCGCATAGGTGATTCCTCAGATGTGTCGCGTTGTTATACGCATGAGCAACACAATGGTGCCGAGACAATCCGATTATAGCAAGCGGCTACCTACAGTCCGAGCTCGCGAAAGTTCTTGGGATCGAGCATTTCGCTCAAAAATGGCGTGTCATCATCGTTCAATCGCGCGGGTGTGCGCCCGGCAAACAGGTTAATCTCGCGGATCATATGCGACTGATCGAAAAAGGCTTCCGCGAGTTCCGCTTCAAATTCTGGGGTGAGTTGCGGGAACGACATCAAGGCCGCGGCACGCAAAGCGCGATATTTTCGCGCCAGCTTTTGCGGCGGCAATCCAAAATACCTCTCGGTAAGGCGCTGAACTTGCCGTTGCGAATAGGCGGCCTGCACCACCAGATCGGCGAGATCGGGGTTCAACGACGAACCGAGCCATGTGTTAACGCGGCGGATCAGCTCGACGTGGCGCGCATTGACTGGTTTGACCGCTCTCTCAATATACTCGCCTAGCGCCAACGCACAGTCATAACCGCCCATCGTGCCCAAACGATACTCGGTGTTGAGGCGCTCCCCCAGCGCGGTAATTTCGCTGCCAAGGATGCCTTCGGCTTCCAGCAAACGGTCACGATTCTCACCCGCGTGCATGCCAGTGAGCGCCGCCCATCCAAGCGGTGTGAGCGCCGCACCAATCACATGGAACGGACCGCGCACATAGATCGGTGTGGCTGTCGACAGCGGCGTAAGGATTGCAATCTCGGGATTCGAGTCGCGATTGCCTCCGCGAAAGATCATTTTGCCTTTCCCAAAGGGGAACAGGCTAAGATGACCGATGGAGGCCGGTTGAATGTCGCGAATTTCCTCTTCGTCGCAGCGAAAATGGTACAGGGTTGTAACATAGTCGCTGACCGAAGCGGGTGGCGCAATATAATCGACAGTAATGAGCGAAGACGAAGTGAGTTGGAATTCGGCTTTGCCAAATTCTCGCGAGTCTTTGCTCGCAATTGCTTCGTTCAATTTGTTCATTTCGCACGCCCCGAGCGCGCCATTTATCGTTTTTGCGATGAAAAGCCACAAAAAAAGGGCGGCCTCGAATGAGACCGCCCGTTTGAGTTGAGGAACTCTTTGCATTGCTGCTCCGAGCCCTTCGGGTCGCATGAGTGTGTTAGACGCAGAAAGTTGGTAAGAATTGTATGCAAACGACAAGTTGCACTTCGAAAGTACAAAAAACGAACAAGGTGTAACACAGTCTCGAAGCGCCGTTTTTGGCGGTTCTCCGGGTGATTCCGCGACAATTGTGCGTGGGAAGCTTGGTTCGCAGCACTCGACAGCACAAAAATTTTTCCGCTACCTTATAATAGAATGCTGTTTCGAATCGCCAGACCCGCCATTTTTGCGCTCGATTCGGAAAGAGCGCACCGACTCGCCATAGCCAGTCTTAAAGCGCTGCCAAATCGGGGCGCGCGGGCTGCCTGCGCTCAGCCGGGTCCAGCGGCGATCGAGGTAGCGGGGCTGCAATTTCCCAATCCGGTGGGTGTCGCGGCTGGATTCGACAAGGATGCCGAGATTCCCGATGCGCTCTTAGGGCTGGGCTTTGGTTTCACAGAAGTCGGCTCGATCACTCCGCGTCCACAGGCGGGCAATCCCAAACCGCGCTTGTTCCGACTGGTCGAAGACAAAGCGGTTATCAACCGCATGGGTTTTAACAATGGTGGCGGCAAAGCGGCGCTTGCCCGGCTCAAAGCGAGGCAGGACAGTCCCGGCATTCTCGGCATCAATATCGGCGCTAACAAAGACAGTGATGATCGCATCGCCGACTACGCCAAAATGGCGCAGATGATGTCGCCTTATGCTCGCTATCTGGCGGTCAATGTCTCCAGCCCCAACACTCCAGGACTGCGCGCGCTTCAGAATGAAGGTGCTCTCACCGAATTGATCCAAGGTGTGATCGAAGCACGCGATGGCGTCGTCAAAAAGAATGCCCCGCCGATATTCCTCAAAGTTGCACCCGATTTAGAAGCCGCCGATATCGATGCGATCGCTCGGATTGCGCTCGACAAGAAGCTGGGCGCCTTAATCATTTCAAACACCACGATTGCACGCCCCGGCCTGCGTTCGCGCCATGCCGGTGAACAAGGCGGGTTGTCAGGAGCGCCACTGCGTGACCTAGCACTTCGGCGGATGCGCGATTTTTCCAAGGCCACGGGCGGAGCGATACCGCTGATCGGAGTCGGTGGCATTGCTTCGGCTGAGGACGCCTGGGCCCGCATTCGCGCAGGCGCATCGCTCATTCAACTTTACTCCGCCATGGTCTATGAAGGGCCAGGTCTTGGCGCGCGGATCGCTTCGGGAGTTGTTAAACTGATGCAGCGCGATGGCTTTGCCAGTATTGCCGAAGCGGTGGGAAGCGAATAGCGCGAGATTTATTATGACAAAGAGACTTCTGGCAAGCGCCACTTTCGCTCTTGGGCTAACCGCATGCACACCTGTCGATACACCAATCGCAAGCACGCCCACGCCCGCACTGGGACCAGCCCAAACCGGAGCGGTCAGCGCCGCTGACCCGCGCGCGCAGGCGGCTGGTGAGGCCATCCTTGCCAAGGGCGGATCTGCCACTGACGCAGGGATTGCGGTGATGTTAGCATTGACCGTGGTGGAACCGCAAAGCTCCGGTATTGGCGGCGGTGGCTTTATGGTTCGGGCTGGCGATGGCGGCGTGGTAACGTTCGATGGCCGCGAAACGGCTCCTGCCTCCGCAACGCCTAACCGCTTTCTCGACGAAAATGGCGAACGCTTGCCGCGCGAAACCCGCGTGCTTACCGGCCTCAGCGTCGGTGTGCCGGGCAATGTCGCGCTCGCCGCAAAGGCCCATGCGCAATACGGCAAACTGCCTTGGAAAGACCTGTTCGATCCCGCAATCACGCTCGCCCGCGATGGCTTTATCGTTAATCAGCGGCTGCATGGATCGCTGTCCAGCCGCAAGGATCGTGCAGGCAAAACCGCAGAGGCGCGCGCCGTGTTTTTTACCGAAAATGGCGAGGCTAAGCCTGTGGGTTCGCGCATCACTATTCCGGCGCTGGCCGACACTTTGGAAGCGATTGCGACCAAGGGACCAGCGGCAATGTATGGTGATGGCGCAGCAGCGCTCGCTTCGTACATTGCTAAGGAGACCCCGCAAGACGGGCGCATGACCACGGCGGATATTACCGCCTATGTTGCGAAAACTCGCGACCCGGTCTGCACTCAGTACCGCAGCTATAAAGTATGCGGCATGGGCCCACCGACCTCTGGCGGTGTGGCTGTGGCGCAAATGCTCGGACAGCTCGAGCGCTTTAATCTGGCAGCGCTTGGTCCGGACAATCCAACCTTCTGGCATCTGTTCCTAGAATCACAACGCGTCGCCTATGCGGATAGGGGATTGTATCTGGCGGATTCCGACTTCGTGTCTGTTCCCGTCTCGGGTCTCACGGACCCCGATTATATCGCCAGCCGCAGCGCGCTGATCGACCCGGCAGCAACCATTGAAAAACCTGAGGCCGGCAAGCCTAAAGGCGCTCCCTTGGCCCTCGCTATTGGCGCGCCAACCGAAGAAAATGGCACTACGCATTTCTCGGTTGTCGATGGCCAAGGCAATGCGATCAGCTACACCTCCACCGTTGAAGGGGCGTTTGGCTCCGGTCTTTACTATGGCGGCTTCTACCTCAACAACGAGCTCACCGATTTCAGCAGCACGCCTGAGCGCGGCGGCAGGCCAGTGGCGAACCGGGTCGAAGGTAAAAAGCGCCCGCGCTCATCCATGGCGCCGACCATTGTGTTCGATGAGAAGGGCGAGATTATACTAGTGATCGGCGCAGCTGGTGGTCCAACCATCCCGGTGCAAGTTGCCCGCTCCATCATCGGTGTCGTCGATTTTGGAATGACCGCCAATGAGGCTTTGGGCCTACCACTTATTATGGCGTTCGGCTCTTCAGCGGTGATCGAAGAAGGTTCGCGACTTGAAACGATGCGCGATGACCTCAGCGCGCGTGGCCATACACAACTCCGCAGCTTTGGTCCGTCACTCAAAGCCAATGCTCTTCGCCGCACCCCGCAAGGATGGGAAGTGGCACGCGACCCTCGGATCGAACCCAAGCTCTCCTATGAGTCAGAGCCCTGACACTTGCCGCTAGGGCAGCAAGAGCCTAATTCAGTCTTTGAGAACCAAGATATCGCTCGGTTAAGCGCGACACAGAACGTGCAGATCGAGGGAAGAGGAGCCTTTGTCAGTGCATTCACCCAACACGCCAGTCGGCACCAGTGTTAATCCAGACGACGCTCCGCAACTGCAAGATATTGATGGCGCGAGCAACCTGGTCGAGCTGTTCCTAAAACGCGCGGATGAAGGTGGGGAT
>CAZOLE010000085.1:0-7776 GCA_964580445.1 uncultured Porphyrobacter sp. | reverse complement strand
GACTATGACGATGCAGGCACCATCGACACAGAAACATTCGATACGGCCATAACGATAAACGCGCATAGCCCTGCTTTGATGAGCCAGACCTATTTCGCGAATGCCCAAAGCTCCGCCCTGCGCTGTGCGATCCAGATTACCGATATGAAACTGGAAAATCCCAACCCCGATTTCTTCAGCTACACCATGTCCAAACATGCGCTCTCGGCGACCATCCCAATGCTAGCTAAAGGAGTGAGCGGTGCTGGCGACCGCGTTTATGGCATTGCGCCCGGAGCGATCTTGGCCAGTCACGACCAAAGTGAAGAGGAGACCGACGTTTCGCATCTCTTGAATCTGTTGCAGCGCAAAACCGATGCCAGTGAGATTGTCGATGCAGCACTTTTCCTAGCCAGTGGGGCACTCAAAAGCGGATCAACCGTGTTCATAGATAGTGGCCAGCATCTGCTCGATCAGCCTCGCGATGTCATTTACCTCGCCCGCGAAAGCGCCAACTAAGCACTTCGACTAGTTGGGGTAATGGCGATTCATCGCGTCCCAGCAAACGCCGATAATCTCTTCCAAGACATCCAAGTCGATATCCGCAAGCTTGTTGACATAGACACAGCTCGCGCCAGCTTTGTGCTTGCCCATCTTTCCAAGCAAGCCATCGACTTTCTTGCCGGTTTCCTCGTCGCAGTAACGACCCATTAGATAGAGCGAGTGCTTCGCTTTGCGCGGGCTGAAGCCGGAACGCGTGGCATCGCCTTCGTGTCCGCTGTCATATTTATAGTGGTAGCTGCCATAACCAATGATCGTTGGCCCCCACATCTTTGGCTCTTCGCCTGTGACCCTGCGGAACAACTGATCGAGCACCTTTGCATCTTCGCGCTTTGACACAGGTTCAACACTTGCGATGAAATCCACGACTGATGCAGAATTCTGCGTAGTTTTTGCCTCTGCCATGGCTGTAAGTCTATCCAATCGTTGACACGGCGCAAGCCTAGGTCTTTGTGCGCACCATTAGTGCAGAACTAAAACGGACAGGATCGCCATGAGTAAGACACTTCTCGACAGATTTATGAAACGCAGCGTGAGCCGTGGTCAACTTGGCGTGGTTTTCGCCGACGGTTCGTCGCAAGTCTATGGCAAGGAATCCGAGGGGTTTCCCGATGTTATCCTGCGCTTTGCCGACAGCAAAGTACCGCGCGATATCATCATGGACCCGCGCCTTGGCGCAGCTGAAGCGTTTATGGACGGGCGTCTGATCCTTGAAGAAGGCGACATCATGGATTTGGTGACTCTGCTGCGCGCCAACAATGGTTGGGATCAAGGCGGTGATATCGATCCGCCCAGTATTCTGAACCGAATCGGCAATGCGGCAGGCTATGCTTTTGAGAAAGCCAACAACGCGATCAGTTCGAAAAACAATGTCGCGCATCACTATGACATTGGAAACGATTTTTACGCTCTGATGCTCGATGAAGAGCATTGGCAGTATAGCTGTGGCTATTGGCCCAAAGGGGTTGAGACCCTTGGCCAGTCGCAGACCGCAAAGCTGGCGCATATCGCCGCCAAGTTGGGGATCAAGAAGGGCCAAAAGGTGCTCGACATTGGTTGCGGCTGGGGCGGCATGTCGATCTTCCTTGCAAAGCACTACGATGTTCAAGTCACCGGGATCACTTTGTCGGAAGAGCAAGTTGACCTAGCCCGTCAACGCGTTCGTGATGCTGGCGTCGCAGACCGCGTGAGCATTGAGATAGTCGACTACCGCGCCTTCGCCTCCGCGGGGCGCAAGTTCGACCGAATTGTGTCGGTTGGGATGTTCGAACATGTTGGTCAGCCGCAGTTTGACACCTTCTTTAAGTCTTGCGCGAACCTGTTGACCGATGATGGCGTGATGCTGCTCCATACAATCGGACGCTTGGGCTCACCGGGTTCAACCGACGCATTCACACGCAAGTACATCTTTCCCGGCGGTTATATTCCGGCGCTTTCAGAAACCGTGGAATCGAGCGAGAAATTCCGCTTGATTGCGACCGATGTTGAAACGCTACGGCTGCATTACGGCAAGACGTTGCGCTGCTGGTACGCGAACTGCATGGCGAACAAAGACAAAATGATCGCGATGTATGATGAGCGGTTCTTCCGCATGTGGACCTTCTATCTCGCAGGTGCCGCGACGGTGTTCGAATATGGCAGCATGTGCAATTACCAGATCCAATATGCGCGCAGCCGCCACGCCCTGCCGATAGAACGCGGCTATATTGAGCGAGAAGAAAAGAGGCTGCTTAAGGCTGCTTCTGCTGGTTAGCGCTCGCAGCTTTGGTTTCAGCGCTAGGGCGGTAAATCGGTCCAAAGCCGAGCAGTGCCGCCCCGACCAGTGGAAGCGCAATCACCCACCAGCGAATGCCTGATATGCTATTGGGGCTAGCGATAGTGACCGCCGCGGTCGCGGCTAGCCCTATGCAGATCATCAGCACTCCAAACACCACCCGCAGCTTTGGCACAGTGCGGCCACCACGGATCGGGTCAAACCGGCGTTCATGGCTCGCGAACATGGCAATCATCGGCAGGAGCACGGCGATATAGATCGCGATCCACATTGGCCGCGACAGCCACCAGGCAGAGCTGCCCGGCACGCTATCCAGCCCCAGCCCGCCAAGGCCAAGCCACGCCACCGTCATCACCAGAACGAACGCCGTAAGGTGCCACAGATAAACGGTCATAATCATCCCGTTCATCAATACGGTTGCGGTCCATATTCCGATATTGTTGAGCATCTTACGGCCCAAAGGCTCCAGCGCCAGCACCAACCCAACCTGCGCTAACCCAAGGGCAAGCAGCGCGAGCGTCGGCGGCAGCGAATTGGAGAAACCACCCGGTGCAGACACCATAGAGACCGGATAAAAGCCATAAACCGTGATCGATACCAGGATCGCAAACCCTATTACAAACCATCCGATCGCGAAGAAGCGGCTCTCAAACCGCCCATCGCGCCATGCAAAGCCGAGCTGATGGATTGCGAGGAACACCCAAAGGAAATTGGTGAAGTTGATATACTCTACCCCGGCGCTGAATGTCAGCCAATCGGTCGCCATCGCTATGGGGATGTAGATCGCAAAACTCTGCCACCCGAACTTCTGCCAAGCCTTCCACGCAAGCGGCGTTAAGGCCGTTACCAGCAAATAGACGGCGAGGAACCAAACCGGGATCAGCGCTGCCTCGGTCGCGTTGCGGATTTGCTCGCGGTCAATGCCCAACTGCGTCAGCGTAATCGCCAGCGCGGCCCAAAGCAGAAGAAGTGGGAATGTCGGCGCGATTAGGCGCTGCACTCTGGATGCAAGCCACCCGCGATAAACCCCGGTTTGCCCATCTTGCATTTTCTTGAGAGTAGCGCTCCAACTCACGCCGTTGGAATATCCGCCGACTAGGAAGAAAACCGGCATCACTTGGAAGCCCCAAGTCAGCCAATGCGCCCATTTTTCAACGCTCAGCAAGTCGCCGCGCTGCAATTCGCCGGCTTCATCGACATAAAGCCCCGCCATCAACCAATGGCCAAACACCACCGCCAAAATGGAAACTGCTCTTAGAAAATCGACCCAGCGATTGCGCTCGGGCGGTGCCATTTGCGCAAGTTCGCGCGCTTTGCCCCACATTCCAAACATGAGCGTCCTCTCCCCAATGTTCACCGATAGATATTGGAGTGCGTTTTCCGGGTTACAAGCAATATCGCTAATCTGTACTTGTTTCATTGCCGCTGCGCCCTCCCCCTGCTAGCGGCCCTTCGAACAGTTTCACGAAGAGAACATCATGTCAGACATCAAACGCGTCGTCCTCGCTTATTCAGGGGGGCTCGACACCTCTGTAATCGCCAAATGGCTTAGCGTGGAACGCGGGTTGGAGGTCGTCACCTTCACCGCTGATCTGGGTCAAGGTGAAGAAATTGAGCCCGCGCGGGAAAAAGCTCGGGCTATGGGCATTCCTGACGAACACATCTTTATTGAAGACTTGCGCGAAGAATTTGTGCGCGACTTTGTCTTCCCAATGATGCGCGCCAATGCCCGCTATGAGGGCGATTACCTGCTTGGCACCTCGATCGCTCGCCCGCTGATTTCCAAGCGATTGGTCGAGATCGCGCACGAAACCGGCGCCGATGCAATTGCCCATGGCGCGACCGGCAAAGGCAATGATCAGGTTCGCCTCGAACTTTCCGCCTATGCGCTCGATCCCAACATCACCGTCATCGCGCCGTGGCGCGAATGGGATCTGACAAGCCGTACTGCGCTGATCGAATGGGCAGAAGCGCACCAAATCGCTGTGCCCAAAGACAAACGCGGCGAAGCACCATTTTCAACCGATGCGAACCTCTTGCACACGTCCTCGGAAGGCAAAGTGCTCGAAGATCCGTGGGAAGAAACGCCCGACTATGTCTATTCACGCACCGAACACCCGGAGAGCGCCCCTGACACGCCGGAATACATCACAATCGACTTCGAACGCGGCGACGGTGTTGCGCTGAACGGCGAGGCGATGTCGCCAGCCTCGCTTCTGACCGCGCTCAATGATTTGGGCCGAAAACATGGGATTGGTCGGCTTGATCTGGTCGAAAACAGGTTTGTCGGGATGAAATCGCGCGGAATGTATGAAACGCCCGGCGGCGAAATCTATGCGCGCGCGCATCGCGGCATCGAGCAGATCACGCTCGATCGCGGCGCTGCCCATCTCAAAGACGAGTTGATGCCGCGTTATGCTGAGTTCATTTACAATGGCTTCTGGTTTGCGCCTGAGCGCGAGATGCTTCAGGCAGCGATTGACCTGAGCCAGGAAAAGGTAGGCGGAACCGTTCGGCTAAAGCTCTACAAGGGCAACGCCTTAGTAGTCGGGCGCAAATCGCCGCACTCGCTGTATTCTGAAGCGCACGTGACCTTCGAAGATGATGCTGGTGCCTATGACCAGCAGGATGCCGAGGGCTTTATCCAATTGAACGCTTTGAGGCTGAAGTTGCTCGCTCAACGCGATCGCTAACGGACATTTCGTGGTTCTGACTCGAGTCGCTTGCTGAGCGTGCGCTGCACCATTGAAGTGTGCATTGCAGCATCTTCGAAAAAACAACCCGCAAAGCACTCTTGGCCGAGCGAAATGCGATGAAGTGTTGAGTTCTCCACCGCCGTCCACAGGCAATCTTATCGAAAGTGGAAAAGTCGCGGTTGCAAGCCTTGCCGAAACCGGGATTCGAGCGCACCTTCTACTTGTCTTCGGAACAAAAGACCTTTGAAGAACAAGCCGCAAGGTGATGTTTTGCAAAGATTTTAAGTTTCAAAGATGCGAGGATTGCTGTCCACGCGCACTTCGAGAAACGGCATGCAAGAGGCTTCGGCCAAATGCAAGTTGGATCGCTTGAGAGGAACGCGAAGCGCAGTTTTCGGATAAGGCCACAGACTGAACAGGTGGTTGCAAATTGAGAAGGTTTCGACCGGAACAACGAGCACCAAAATCATCGGTTCATAAGGTTTGTGGTCTCGGCTCCGCCCAAGGAGCAAATTGAGCGGAAAAGGCTTCGGCCCGGAACGCAAAGTTTGCGCTGTCAAGCGAGAGCTGGATGCCGGCGCGAGCGCCGGTGACAATCCCCAAAGTACCCCGGTACTGAGGGAGGAGACATCGGGCGCCAAGTGCGCTCCGGACAAACGGAATGGAAGGTTCGCCGGACATTTCAGGAGGATGGAGCGACCACGCGCAGGTGAGAGTGGGGTCGGCAGCAATGTCGGCCCCATTTGCCTTTTGAGACCTTCAGCACCTGTTCTGACCGACGGCCCACTAGGCTCAAGTGTCTGCTTAGCTTGGAAATTCCGTTACATCTTCGACTCGTCCCAGATATGGCTCAACTGGCCCTAAGCCGCACCAAAGATGCGACACAACGAGCCCCATTTCATTGTCGTAGTAACCTCTAGCCAGCTATTTGGCCGTGTCATGAAAGTTCGTAAAACAGACTCACGCAGCCTTAAGTTTGCCGCCGCAGCGCTCGCTGCCGTCGCGCTCATTCCTTTGGGCGCTTCACAAGCGACTCCTTCGGACGTCGCGGAAGAGGTCGCTCCGCCACAGCCTGCAGCTGAGATTGTCGAACCAACATTCGCCAATCAGTTCGAACCATACAACAATCCGCCAAAGGCTATTCAGGCACCAGCTGCTGCGGTCGATATCTCAAGCTTTAAGCCTAAGATTGAAGCCCCACCGCCTCCACCACCAGAACCTAAGGCGCAAGGAACCGTGCGCAGCCTGGGCAATGGCGTCGCTTCGTACTATGGCAAGCGCTTTCATGGCCGCCTCACTGCGAATGGTGAGCGGTTCAACATGAATGCGATGACTGCGGCGCACAAGACATTGCCATTCGGCACAAAAGTTCGTGTGACGAATCCGCGCAATGGTCGCAGTGTTGTGGTGCGGATCAATGATCGCGGCCCGTTTATCCGTGGCCGGACCATAGATCTATCCAGAGGGGCGGCGCAGAAGATCGGTATGATCAGCACCGGCCATGCGAGGGTTAAACTCGAAATAGTGCGTTGATTTAACGCATCCACTCCGAGCTCTTATCCTATAACGCAGCGCGAGTTTACTCAGCTGATTGCGCTTCGATCATTTCTTTTGCGCAGTCTTCACCGATCGTTGTCATTTTCTCTTGATCGAACATGTCCATCGGGCCGAGTTCCTGCTCTTTCACTTTGTCGAGCGAGCAATCACAGAATTCGTCGGCCAGCTCAGCTGGACCACCTTCTTCAACAAAGCTGCTGCGGCAAGTTTTTGCAAACTCCTCAAGCATTTCAGGGTTGTCAGCGACCTCGCCGCATGCACCCAAAGCGAGAGCGCCCAGCGTGAGTGTGCCCAAAGCAGACTTTGCAAGTTTCATCTCAGAATTCCCCCTAAATATGTTGATATGTGGCCCAATACTACACCACTTTGCTGACCATACAATTCGCGAACTCTCTCGCGTCTCTGATAGCCACAACCCCGGAAAGTCATCACATATTTTCAGATGCCTAGCTCGATGCAGCATTGCCAAATGAACGACACTGCGCTTTAGTCTCGTTCGAAGATCAGGGTGCAAATTGGTCAAGAAGAAGCTCAGCAATCGAACTGAGCATATACTGGGGAATTTCCATGTCAGCATTGTCACGCCAGCCCGTTTCTACGGCCCTGTTCCTAGCCACCGGCTTAGCGCTCAGCGCCTGTGGAGGCGGCTCCGGTGAGGGAGACACCCCCAAGCCTGACATTGCCAGTGTTGACACCTGCCCAACCACCGGCGCGGATCTGCGCGGCACCACCGAAACGCTCCATTGCAAATGCGATGAGTTCAAAGTCGGCACCGGCGTGGTCTTCGGCTCTGGCCCGTATCTCGACGATTCAGGCATTTGCCGCGCCGCCGCCCATGCCGGGATCGTCGATGCGAAAGGCGAAGGCGACGTCGTATCAGTGACCCCAATGCCCGCCGATGGCATCGAATTCACCGAGAGCGAGGCCCATGGCATCAGCGCCAGCCCCTACATCTCCAGCGCGCCAGCCAAGGGCGCTTACAAGCTCAACTAACCGCCAAACAGAAGCGGCCGCATAACGCCATCACACAGAGGCGCGCGACCAACTGCATTTGCCGTCTTTCGAAAGCGCGGTCAGCGTGTAAGCGCTCCCCGCCGCAACCTTCTGATTGCACAGGACTTTGCTGTCTTTCTCGCGGCTGATCCGCACTGCTTGCGCGGTGGGTAGCTGTGCCTGCGGGGTTTGAACTTGCTTGGCCGCTGCAACTGT
>CAZOLE010000084.1:0-7799 GCA_964580445.1 uncultured Porphyrobacter sp. | reverse complement strand
CCACCACCCAGCGAAATTCCCCGCGCCATTGCATATCATTGTCTCTTTCGGGAAGAGATTGAGCATATGCGAAACGCAGGCGCCCATATCGAGCTTCGGGGGATCAACGGGCGCGCGATAAGTCGCCCAATCTTGCCATTGTTCATTGGCAATCGCGCCTTCGGGGCTTTGCGGAATGTCGGTTAGATCAATGTCTGAGCAACTTTGCGCGAACTCATGCACATTGCAGCAAATCTGCCGGTGGGCCGGATAAACGCTGCCCAATTCCTCTGGGTCAGGATGCACGTGCACATGAAAACGGTTTTCATTGCGCAGCTCAGGGACGCTGTAACCTTCCGTTGTGGCCTCTCCTAAGCGCGCTCCAACAGTTAGGAGGAAGTCGCTACCGCGCACGCGCTCCAGCAATTTGGGGTTGGGTCCATAGCCCAGATTGCCAGCATAGACCGGCGAGTTGGCGCTGATGGCGTCTTGGCGCCTGAATGCGGTTGCAACGGGTAGGCCGATTGCTTCGGCGAATGATTGGAAGGCGTCTCTGGCGCCGACGTTCCAACCCGCTCCGCCAATGATTGCGATGGGGCTTTGGGCTGATGCAATGCGCTGAGCGAGCCAGTGAAGATCACCGCAAGGCTGAGCGAAGGCGTCAGGGGTATGGGGGAGAGCAGGGATTGAGGCGGGAACAGTGTCGCACAGCATATCCTCGGGAAGTGCGAGGACAACGGGCCCCGGTCGCCCATGGGTCGCAACCGAGAATGCCCGCGCGACGTATTCTGGGATGCGCTTGGCGTCATCAATCCGCGCAGCCCATTTCGAGATCGGCGTGAAGAATGCTGGAAAATCTATCTCTTGGAAACCCTCGCGCTCGCGCATTCCGCGCGCAACGTCACCGACAAACAGAATCATAGGTTGCGAATCCTGATGTGCTACGTGCACACCGATACTGGCATTGGTGGCGCCGGGACCGCGCGTGACAAAGGCGATACCCGGGCGTTGTGTCAGCGCGCCATCTGCGCAGGCCATAAACGCAGCACCGCCTTCCTGACGGCATGTGATTGTGTCGATATCAGAGCGATCATGAAGCGCGTCGAGTACGCTGAGAAAGCTCTCTCCCGGAACTGTAAAAATGCGATCGACTCTCTGCTCCGCTAGACAATCGACCAGCAATTGAGCCGCACTTGCTGTGTCATTTGCCACGCGAACAATTCTCCCACTTCTGATGCGATTAGCGAGCGAAGGCGAGCGGTGCAAACCCACGATCATTCGCCAAACCCCCAACGAAGTGTCCCGTGACGGTGCAGGCGCAATTCGTCCGCTTTGCAAATCTTAAGAAATTGTTAACTCGCGAAGTCATGAAATATGCAAAGCTCAGCAGCGACATGATTACCCGCCCACGAGATGGAGACTGGAAAAGTCATCCCAATCAGCGCCGTGCTTTAGTGTTGACCGACGAAGAGGCCAACCACCATTTTCGTGCGTCACTGCCGCCGCATGTAAAAGAAGATCTGATCCCTATCCCGGCGGATGCTCTTTGGCGTTTGACAAAAGACGATGTGCGCGGCGCGGCCAGCACTTACGTCGCCGCGACCGCAGCAATTCTTGCGTTCATTATCTAAGGCAATTCATTCCGCCTATGGCTAGGCTGCGGCTGCTGCGGTTTCGCGCTCTACTTTGTAGAGCAAATGTCCCAGCCAGGCAGAGACGACCGTCATTGCTCCTGCGAGCAGCAATTGATCGACAACGGCCAGCCCGACAAAGGTCAGTCCAATTGCGATGGCAGACCCGACGATCATGCCAGTTGAATTGACAAAATTGTTCGCGGCAATTGTGCGCGATGCGGCATCATCCTCGCACCGGGTGGTCAAGAAGGCATAGAGTGGCACCACAAAAAAGCCACCAGCGGTCGATATGCCAAGCAAGGTGAGCGAAAGTGGTATGGCTAACGGTTCCAAAATCCACTGGTCAACTGGCAGCAATTCGCCGGTTTCATTTGGGATCCATGCTTTTGCGATGACATAAAATGCGATCAGGAAGAATCCCATAAAAACCACTGATAGCGGCGCATAGCGCGCTGACACTTCGCCTTTAAGCAGGGCATTTATACCGAGCGATCCGATTGCAATTCCAACTGAGAAGATCACGAGAAATAGACTGGCGACCTCCCGGCTTGCCAGAAGCTGATTCTTCGCCAGCGGTGGAAACTGGATGAACAGCACTGCGCCGATGGTCCAGAAGAAACTGATGGCCACGATTGATAACCAAATCTCTCGGTTCCGCATCGTTTCGCGGACGAGACGCCAAGTCATCACCATTTGATCCGCTAACGCGACGAACGGATAGCCGAGCCAGCGCACCACCAGATTAGGTGTCTTTCTGGCGTAAGGCTCCAACAATGGGAAATGCATTTCATAGTCGCTCTGAGGCGGCGCATCAGGGATGTAGCGGCATACAAAATAGCCTACGAACGAGGTCAAAACTACAATCACCATCGCAGCTTCTATTGGAATGAAGCCCGCAAGAGTGGTGCCTAGGAGAATTGCGATATAAGTGCTCGCTTCGATCAGACCGGTCCCCGGCAAGACCTCTTCTTTCTTAAGGTGCTGAGGCAGAATTGCGTATTTGATCGGTGCCAAAAACGTTGATTGAGTTGCGGCAAGGAACACTACGAACAGCAACAGCGGGATAGCGACGGAATGCACCGCGATGCCTTGCCACGCCATAAACAGTCCAACCGCGCCAAGGCTTGCCCAACCAATCTCGCACAGCTTCACAATTCTGACGATGCGGGCTTTGTCGTTGGAATCGGCGAGTTGGCCTGCCAAAGCTGAGAGCAGAACAAACGGAGCGATGAAGATAACCGAAGCTATTCCGCTAAATAGCGCCTCCTGCCGTTCGTCGCTGTAAACCGAGTAAACAACGAACAGCACCAATGCAGTTTTGTACAGATTGTCGTTGAACGCGTTAAAAAATTGCGTGACCATCAAGGGCATGAAGCGCTTGCGGCGCATTAATCTTGTCGAAGTTGTCATAATGCGTGTCTAAGCAAGATTCCCCTAGCGAACGGTGTAGCGAAGGTTCGGCGCTGCACAACCCTTTTGCCAATGCTCTTTTGCGTAAGGCAAACCCGCGCTAGGGGGAGCACAACTATGTTGACACTGCCCAATATACTAACCTTGTCGCGCATTATTGCGGTGCCTTTGCTCGGGTTTTTCCTGTGGTGGCCCGATTGGCAACTTGGATATCTGATCGCGACGTTTCTTTATGGTCTGATTGCCATAACTGACTTTTTCGACGGGTATTTGGCCAGAGCACAAGGGACGGTGTCGAAACTTGGCATTTTCCTTGATCCGATTGCCGACAAGATCATGGTCGCCTCGGTCATCTTAATCCTCACCGCTCAAGGCTATCTGCGCGGGCCATATGTCGGCGATATGCATGTTATTGCAGGCGCGATTATCCTGATCCGCGAGATAGCAGTTTCGGGCCTTCGCGAATTTTTGGGCGGCATTCAGGTGTCCGTGCCGGTTTCAAAGCTGGCAAAATGGAAGACAACGTTTCAGCTTGTTGCGCTGGGCGCTCTCATCTTTGGCGGCGCTGTGCATGGTCAGCCTTGCCAATCGCCAGGAGAAGCCTGTGCGTCTGTTGAGCAAACATGGATCCATGTCGTCGGACTTAGCGCGTTGTGGGCAGCAGCCGTGCTGACCTGCGTCACCGCCTGGGATTACTTGCGGGTTGGACTCAAACACATGGAGTGAGGCGAGTGCACTCAACCCGCCCGCAATTCTTCTGCCAGCAGCTTAAAGTCTGCCTCGCGCGGTGAATTCTTGCGCCAAACAAGTGCAATCTCTCGCTTCGCAGACGCACTTTTAACCGGCCGCGCGACCACCTGGGTGTTTGCCAGAATGCCCGCATCGACCGCCATTTCGGGCAGCATCGTCAGGCCCAAATCGTGATCAACCATCTGCACCAAAGTATGCAGACTAGTCCCAATCATCGAAGCGCTCGCACGCAGCTCAGAACGATTGCACGCCGCCAACGCGTGATCGCGCAGGCAATGCCCGTCTTCCAGAAGCAACAACCGTCCTTGGTCGATCATGTCTGGGGGAATCGACGCTGGGGGATCGCGGGGATCATCTTTTGGAAAAGCAACAAACAGTCGATCATCAGCAATATGCTCAATTGCAACGTCGCCCGTGTCGAACGGCAATGCCAGCAACACGCAGTCGACGCGGCCATGTTGCAGCGACTCAACCGCATCGGCGCTGGTCTCTTCGCGCAGCATCAATTGTAGGTCAGGACGCTCGCGTTTGAGCCGGGGAAGCAATCGCGGCAGCGTAAATGGCGCAATAGTGGGAATAACGCTCATGCGAAGTTGCCCGGAAAGCGGCTTGCCCGCCGCTTGCACTAGGTCGGAAAGTTCTTCGGCTTCACGCAAAATTCGCCCAGCTTTCGCAACAACTTGCTCGCCCAAGGTTGTGAAGCGCACCACTCGGCGAGATCGCTCCACCAATGTCACGCCCAGCAGCGATTCCAACTCGCGAATGCCCGCCGAGAGCGTTGACTGCGAGACAAAGCTAGCATCCGCTGCACGCCCAAAATGGCCATGCTCATGCAGGGCAACCAGATATTGCAGCTGCTTGATCGTGGGGAGATATGTGCTCACCGTAGCGTTCAATCCGAAGCCAGCGCTTCTTCCATGCTGGCTTGCATGTCGTCGATATGAGTCATCTTGAGTTTGCCGTTGTCGACCGCGAATGCGAGTTTGCCTTCGACCAATTCCAGCGCGTCACGGCCAAACACTTCGTAACGCCATCCCTTCAGCACTTTAAGGTCACGCACGCCTGCGGCCAATGCTTCCATTTCGTCCGCTCGGGTGAGCAAGCGCGGGGCTACGTCAATCTCCCTAGCCCGAATTTTCAAAAGGAGCTTCAAAAGGTCAGCGACAAGCGCGCCCTCTTTGCCAAGAGGTGCGCCGCGTTTGGACTTTTCGGGCATTTCCTCTTTCGAAAGCGGCTCCGCTTCCTCAACGACGCGCATCATTCTCCTGCCGATATCATTGTCCTTCCATGCCGCTGAGAGCCCGCGAACCTTGCCAAGATCACCTTGTTTCTTTGGCGGATGCGAAGCGATATCTGCCAGCGTTTCGTCGCGCATGATGCGTCCGCGTGGGATATTCTTGTGCTGCGCTTCGCCTTCACGCCACGCCGCGAGTGCTTTCAAACGTCCAAGGACCTGCGCATTTCGACCGGGCGACCGGATGCGCTTCCATGAAGTATCCGGATCAGTCTGATAATTGGAGACATCGGCTAGCTTGTCCATCTCTGCATCCAGCCAAGCGCCGCGCTCCGTTTTGATCAGCTTGTTCAGGATTTTGGGGAATATCTTTGACAGATGAGTCACGTCACCGATCGCGTATTCGATCTGCCGCTCCGTCAGCGGGCGGCGGCTCCAATCGGTAAAACGCGCGCCCTTGTCGATTTGGATGTTGAGCCACGTATCGACGAGATTCGCGTAGCCAATCTGTTCAGACTGGCTGATCGCCATCATCGCGATTTGTGTGTCAAAGATTGGCGTTGGCGTCTTGCCGGCCATATTGACGATAATCTCAACATCCTGTCCGCCAGCGTGGAAGACTTTAAGAACCTCGTCATTGTCCGTGAGCAAATCGAGCAACGGGGTGAGGTCGATGTCCGGGGCAAGCGGGTCAATTGCGGCGGCTTCTTCGGTGTTGGCGATTTGAACAAGGCACAATTCCGGCCAATAGGTGTTCTCACGCATAAATTCGGTATCGACCGCGACGAATTCGGACTTTTCGAGGCGCTCGCACAAATCGGCAAGTGTTTCTGAGGTGGTGATGAGGTCGTGTATCTTCATTTCATCTTTGCTTTGTCTGAGCGGAGTGCCGCTCTCGGCCAGCCATTTGCGGCTGGCCAGGTTCTGTTTTTCAGCGCGACCTATGAAGAGGTCAAAACAACCACTCACTCACGCGAACCTCCCTATACAGAGGAGATAGGCGCGAGTGTATGGCTGTTGATCATCATGCCCACAGCTATCAACGAATGGCTCGTGTTTGCGGGCGATCAACTAAGTGTTCGGTGCCTTATTCCGGAAAGAATTCTGCGTCGCATGCATCGGCTGCTTTGGCGTATTCAATCGCAAATTCGGGTAGCTCCCGGCCTTCTTCGAGAGCGTCAAGCTCTGCCTCGGCTGTTTTGCTAATCTCTACGACCTTTTCGGGCGTTAACTGGCGCTTTTTCATCATCTCGTCGAGTATCGATTCATACTCTCCGGCGCGCTCGTTGGCTTTGCTCGCCAGTGCTCCAATTTCCGCTTTGCGAGCTGGATCACTTTCCACTTCTGAAATGACCGAGAATACCTTTCCGACGCGGGTTTTTGCCTCGTAGCAGCGCGCCACTTTCTGGTATCCAGCATCCGAGACATCCAGCTCTGGCTCACTTTCAGTGCTGGCTTCTACTCCATCTTGGTCCGTTGCCAGGGCGTCAGCGCCTTCTTCGCCTGAGCATGCGGCAAGAAGCAGCGCCGGCACGGCCATGCCGAACGCAATCATTGGTTTTTTCATTGTTTTCCCTCTGTTTTGTAGTTGTTGCCCCATTTGCAACGGAGCGCTTTCTGAGGGTGTTTGTATTGATGTGCAAGCAAAACGGCGGGCATAACCATAGAATATAAACCGCTAGCTTTGCTGGAAGCCATCACGCGGTGGGGTGACGAGCGCGCGCACAGGCGCTAGAGGGCGGCGCGCGGCTTAAAAGCGGCCGCTTAGTTTCATCTCCAGCTTTAAGAAGATTGCTTGATCATGTCTTTGCACGCCTATCGTTCCCACACTTGCGCACAACTTTCCGCTGAAAATGTCGGAGAATCGGTTCGATTGTCGGGTTGGGTCCACCGTAAACGCGATCACGGTGGTGTTTTGTTTGTCGATCTGCGCGATCACTATGGCATCACTCAGATTGTCGCCGACGAAGACTCGCCAGCGCTCGAAGTGTTTGAGCGACTTCGCAACGAATCTGTCGTAACGATTGATGGCGATGTGAAGGCACGCACGCTGGAAACTGTGAACACGGATTTGCCGACCGGCGCGATCGAAGTGTTCGCGCGCAGCATAACCGTGCAAAGCGCGGCTGAAGAACTGCCAATGCCGGTTGCTGGTGAGCAGGAATACCCCGAGGACATTCGCCTTAAGTACCGCTTCCTCGATCTGCGCCGCGAAACGATGCACCGCAATATCGTGCTGCGCTCTCAAGTCATCTCCTCGATCCGCAACCGCATGGTGGAAAAAGGTTTTACCGAATTCCAGACACCGATCCTGACGGCATCATCGCCAGAAGGCGCGCGCGATTTCCTCGTGCCAAGTCGGATGCATCCCGGCACGTTCTATGCGCTCCCGCAAGCGCCACAGATGTTTAAGCAGATGCTGATGGTCTCTGGCTTCGACCGCTATTTCCAAATTGCGCCGTGTTTCCGTGATGAAGACTTGCGCGCGGATCGCAGCCTGGAATTCTATCAGCTCGATTTTGAAATGAGCTTCGTCACGCAAGAGGACGTGTTCCAAGCGCTCGAACCCGTTCTGGGCGGGCTGTTTGCCGAGTTTGCTGATGGTAAGACTGTGACGCCTGTGGGTGAGTTCCCACGCATTCCCTATGCCGAAGCGATGCTGAAGTTCGGCTCAGACAAGCCAGACCTGCGCAACCCACTCATCATTTCGGATGTGACCAGCCACTTTGAAAAGAGCGGCTTTGGCCTGTTTGAAAAGATCGTTGGCGGCGGCGGTGTGGTCCGTGTGATCC
>CAZOLE010000083.1:0-7830 GCA_964580445.1 uncultured Porphyrobacter sp. | reverse complement strand
TCAAAAGGGTATGCTGTCTTTCAGCCGAATTTCCGCGGTTCAACCAATCGCAATGGCGCGTTTGTGCGCGCTGGCTATGGTGAATGGGGCCGTAAGATGCAGACCGATAAGTCGGATGGCCTGGCTGCACTTGCTGAAGCGGGGATAGTTGACGCCGAGCGCGCTTGCATAGTTGGCGCGAGTTATGGCGGTTACGCTGCGCTCGCAGGCGTCACGATTCAGAAAGACATCTACCGCTGCGCCGTAGCGGTCGCTCCTGTCAGCGATATCCGCAACATGTTCCGCGAAGACTACCGCGCAACAAACAATGACCGGACTACGAAGAAAGCGTTACTCGAACAGTTAGGACCGCGAGACACGTGGGATGCGGTTTCGCCGCTTAAACTCGCTGAACAAGCCAGCGCCCCGATTATGCTGATCCACGGCCAAGACGATGTTGTCGTTCCTTACAGTCACTCTTCCAAAATGGCGGACAAGTTAAAAGACCATAAGAAGCCGTATGAGATGGTGACGCTTGATGGCGAGGATCATTGGCTGTCGCTTTCAAAAACGCGTCAATTGATGCTCGAAAAAGCAGTTGGCTTCGTAGAAAAGCACAACCCGGCGAATTAAATTCTACACCAATCCTGCATGTTCAAGCGCCGCGTCCACGGCTTTGCGTGACGCAGCGCTTGCTTCAACAATGGGCAAACGGACTGTCGGCTCTACACCTTCGAACACGCGGCTAAGGGCATATTTGCATGGTGCCGGCGACGCATCGGAGAACATCGCATAATGCAGCGGGAAGAGCCGATCGTTTAACTGCCGCGCTTTCTTAAGCTCGTTCGCCGCAATCGCCGCTTGGAATTCAGCGCAAAGGGCTGGCGCGACATTAGCAGTCACAGAGATCGCCCCTCGACCACCTGCGGCGGAATGCGGCAACCACAATTCGTCATTGCCCGACAATTGGCAGAATTCGCTCGATAGTCCCATCCGGTGGTCCGCGACGCGCGATAAATCACCGCTCGCGTCTTTGATCGCGACGATTTGCTCTGGGTATTTCTTGACCAGCGCAATCACGGTTTGATCTTCGATGTCGGTCACAGTGCGCGCGGGCACATTATATAGAACAATCGGAAGGTCGCTGTTCTCAGCCAAGTAACTGAAATGCGCAATCAACCCCGCTTGACTTGGGCGGTTATAGTAAGGTGCAACGCACAAAGCCGCAGCAGCACCCGCCTTTTTGGCGAAGGACATATGAAGCAGCGCGTTCTTCGTATCGTTGCTACCGCACCCAGCGATAATCGGTACGCGGCCAGCCGCTTGCTCGATGCACACCTCGATAACGCGATGATGTTCGGCATTTGAGAGCGTAGAGGCCTCGCCAGTGGTCCCACATGGAACTAAAGCGGCGCTGCCCTGCTCGATCTGCCAATCGACGAGTCGCCGAAAAGTCGGCTCATCAAACGATCCGTCGCGAAAAGGAGTCACCAGAGCGGGAATCGATCCGCTAAACATTGCACTATTCCCCATCTGAGCATTTATCGAAACTGGCGTAGCGCATTAAATTGCGTCACACGGTTTATTCAGCGCCTGATAAGGAGCCTATCGGCATAATGTCCAGCATGCCTTCAAAATTCTCTCATCTCTCGACCCTTTTTCGCTCCTTTTCTTTTCGGCCTATGGCTGTCGCGGGCGTTGCGTTGGCGAGCCTTACCGCCCTGCCGATACCATCGTCAGCGCAACTGAGCGCACAACCGCAACAGCAAGCAGTCAGTTCGGCGATTGCGCGGTGGGAGTATCTTGAGAAGACACGTGGCCTCAGTTTCTCTCAATATTCAGAGTTCGCGCTCTCTTACCCTAGTTTCCCGCGCATGGGCGTTATCCGGGGTCGTGCTGAAAATGCCTTAAAGACAGAAGCTGTCTCTCAAGGGCAGATTATCCGGTATTTCGACCGCCAACGTCCATTGAGTAACTACGCACGCGGCGCATATGCGCTTGCACTTGCATCCGCGCAGCGCACTGACGCTTTCGAAGTCGCGCGTGAAGCATGGCGCGGCGGCACGATGAGCCCAGAGGCCGAAACCTATTTGCGTAGCTTTTATGGCTCACGTTTTTCAGCCGATGATCACCGCGCGCGCGCCGATGCTTTGATGTGGCAAGGCGATGCCAACGCTGCGACCCGCCAGATGATCTATCTGTCACCGGCAGACCGAGACATCGCGATGGCCCGGCTTGCCTTTTTGCGCGGCTCACGCCCTGGCTCGGTACCAGCAGGGGCATTGAACGACGCCGGCTATGTCTTCAACTATGTCAATTATTTGCGCTCAAAGCGTTTGACCGGGGAAGCGGTTCGGGTGCTTGCCAACCGCTCGGCCTTTAGTGCCCCAGCCTTTGATCCAGAGGATTTTGTCGGCGACATGCTGGCTATAGCGGACGCGGCAAGCTCGTCCGACACGGTCAGGATCGCGAACCGGATTGATGATCTATTCGAGCCGGGCACTGACGTATCGAAAGGTTCGTTCAAGCTGCGCGACCGCTATACGGACTTGATGTGGAAAGGCGGTACCAACGCACTTTGGCGGATGGGTGACGGGGCCAGTGCTGCGCCTTTGTTTGAGCGTTATGGCAATGCTGCGCGCACGCCGCTGACCAAGTCCAAAGGCTATTACTGGGCTGGACGCGCAGCGCAGCGTGCTGGAATGACTGGTCAGGCAACGCGCTTTTATGAGCGCGCGGCGGCTTACCCGCATTACTATTACGGCCAACTTTCACTCGCAGCGCTTGGCCGCCCAATGCCTCAATTCGCAGCTGTCCCTCAGGCTGATCCCTCGATGCGTGCGTCATATAACAACCGCCCGCTGACAATGGCGATCCGTTCTATTGCTGCCAATCGCCGCGATTGGCGTACCGAGCGACGCTTTTTCCAAGCGGTCGGCGATGCGGCGAAGACACCACAAGAGATGGCTCTGGCGCACGAACTGGCAAGCCAAGTCGGCCTTCCAGAAATGTCGGTCGTGCTAGGCATGAAAGCCGGTGAGAACAAACTGACCGGAATGGAACGTGTCGGCTTCCCAATCATCGGTACGCCTGCAGTCAATGACTGGACAATGACCCACGCCATTGCACGGCAGGAAAGCGAATTTGACCGCACCCGGCAAAGCCATGCTGGCGCGCGCGGGATTATGCAGCTGATGCCGGGCACAGCACGCGAGCAAGCAGGCAAGCTAGGCCTATCCTATAGCTCTTCTGCGCTGTTCAACGATCCGAGCTACAACATCCGGCTGGGCGATTCCTATTTCAACCGGATGCTGCGTTACTATAACGGCTCCTATCCGCTTGCGATTGCGGCTTACAATGCCGGTCCGGGCAATGTGAACAAATGGCTGCGTGCGCATGGAGATCCTCGCACCGGAGGGGCCGATTGGCAGGTCTGGATTGAACGGATCAAGTTCACCGAAACGCGCTACTACGTGATGCGTGTCCTCGGAAATGCGGTCAGCTATTCGCACATGTACCCGCAGCAGGCGGGTGTTCCGCGCCAAGTAAACACATTGTTGGACTAGGCGAGACGGTGCTTTGGCACAAAAGCCCGGCCCTCCCATCACTCCGCAAGGTATGGCGGCGCTAAAAACGCGCTATGACCATTTGCTAGGCAAAGAACGCCCAGAGATCGTCGAGATCGTCAGCTGGGCGGCGGGCAATGGTGACCGATCCGAGAATGGCGACTATCTTTATGGTCGCAAAAAAATGCGCGAGATCGACCGTGAGCTTGGCTATCTTGCACGGCGAATGAAGAGCCTTCGCGTGGTCGATCCGGCTAACCAGCCTGACAAATCGAAAGTGTTCTTCGGAGCGAGCGTTGAGATTGCCGATGAAGACGATGCGCGCAAATCGGTGACGATTGTCGGAGACGATGAACAGGATGCTGGCGACGGGCGGATCGGATGGAATTCACCTATGGCCAAGGCCTTGCGCGGCGCTGCAATCGGGGATCTTCGAACTGTCCGCCTTCCCTCCGGCGCAAAAGAATGGGAAGTGATGGCCATCCGCTATGACTAGACTTGCCATCATCTTTGCTCTTCTCGCCGGCCTCTCTGCACCTCTGGCGGCAAAGGATGCGCTTGGCGTGTACTCAAGCTGGGCCGCGTTCAGGGATACAGAGCGTCCACGCTGCTATGCGATTGCGAAGCCGCGTTCTCGCGGCGGATCGAGCTTCGCCAGCATTGCCAATTGGCCCAAGTCCAAAATCCGCAACCAAGTTCACTTCCGACTGGCGCGCTCTGCCGGAACCAAGGGTGCAGCACTAAAGATTGGCAGTCGCTCCTTTGCGTTAGCGACAAATGGCCGCAATGCCTGGGCGCAAGACCGCAAGATGGACAGTGCGATTGTCGCTGCCCTGCGTTCGGCCAGCGATATGCGAATCACAGCGCGTGATACGAGCGGCAAACGTTTCAGTCAGCGCTACAGCCTGTCTGGCGCAGCCAGTGCGATCGACGCAGCGGTGGTTGGCTGTTCGCGGCTATAGACCGCTGGCAAAACCCGAAGGTTGCGCTTATATCGCGCGCTCCCATGGCCGATACACAACTCATGTCCATCCCGGGTCAGACCGACCCCGTGCCCGTCGCGCGCGATATTACGCCGCGCGAAGATGGCCGTTTGGATTTGATTGGACTGCCTCGCGCACGCATTCGCGAACTTTTCGAACAAGCGGGTCTGGACGCGAAACAAGCCAAATTGCGCTCAAAGCAAGTGTACCATTGGCTCTATCATCGCGGCGTCACCGAATTCGAAGCGATGACCGACATCGCAAAGACGATGCGCCCTTGGTTGACCGAGCGTTTTGTGATCGGGCGCCCCAATGTCGTCGAAGCACAGCATAGTTCTGACGGCACACGCAAATGGCTCTTGAAGACCGATGACGCCCACGATTTTGAAATGGTCTTCATCCCCGATGCGGATCGCGGCACTTTGTGCATTTCGAGCCAAGTGGGCTGCACTCTTAATTGCACCTTCTGTGCGACGGGCACGATGCGACTTGTGCGCAATCTGACTCCCGGTGAAATCGTCGGACAAGTGATGCTGGCCCGCGATGCACTGGGCGAATGGCCCAAGGGCGTGATGGACGGGCTGGACGATGCTGAGGATGCAGGAGACTACAGCTCTGACGGGCGGCTCCTGACCAATATAGTGATGATGGGCATGGGTGAGCCGCTCTATAATTTCGACCATGTTCGCGATGCATTAAGCCTCGTGATGGACGGCGAAGGCCTCGCCTTGTCAAAGCGCCGGATCACCCTTTCGACCAGCGGCGTTGTGCCGATGATGGAGCGTTGCGGCCAGGAAATCGGCGTCAATCTCGCGGTGAGCCTGCATGCGGTAACAAAGCCGGTGCGCGATGAGATTGTCCCACTTAACCGCAAATACGGGATCGAAGAGCTGCTTCAGGCTTGCGCCGATTATCCCGGAGCTTCGAACGCGCGGCGCATCACATTTGAATATGTGATGCTGAAGGACAAGAACGACAGCGACGCCGATGCGCATGAATTGGTGCGCTTGCTCAAGCAGTACGACCTGCCTGCAAAGGTGAACCTCATCCCGTTCAACCCTTGGCCCGGCGCGGACTATCAGTGTTCAACGCCGGAAAGGATCAAGTCGTTTAGCAACATCGTCTTTGAAGGCGGGATCAGCGCCCCCGTTCGCACGCCGCGTGGCCGGGATATTGACGCGGCTTGCGGGCAATTGAAGACTTCTGCTGCGAAGAAAAGCCGTGCTGAGCGTGACCGGGAAGCCTCGGCGGCAGAAACAGCAGCGCAGGAATAAGCGCCGCGTGAGTATCGACCCGGCCACCTACGACTTTTATCAAGCTCAAGCGCCGCATTACTCGCTCAGCAGTGCAATCAGCTTTTCTCGACATTTGGACGCGTTTTTGGACCGATTGGAAGCGGGCGCAAGAGTCCTAGAAATCGGATGCGGGACGGGCCGTGATAGTGCGCGGATTATCGAGCGCGGCTTTGCGCTTGATGCCACCGATGGCGTTCCCGCAATGGTTGCCAAAGCCAATGAACGCTACGATATCAACGCAAGGTTGATGCGGTTTGATGAGTTAGATTGTGATGGCGAGTATGACGCGATCTGGGCTCACGCCTGCTTGCTGCACTGCCCGCGCGCCGAATTGCCCGCAGTGCTTGGCCGGATGCACCGCGCGCTCAAATCCAACGGATGGCACTATGCGAGCTACAAGCTGGGAGATGGTGAAGGCCGCGACCTGCTGGGCCGTTTGCACAATTTCCCAACGGCTGGCTGGCTGATCGAGGCTTATCGCGCCGCGCAATTTCAGATCGAGGATAAGGTCATGTTTGCTGGCAAAGGGACCGATGGAACGATGCGCGACTGGCTTGCTTTGACGGTGAAGAGGACATGAAGCACGAGATCAAGGCAATCTGCACGGGCACTGCGCGCCCCTTCAACGGAACAGAGGCCAGCGCGATTGCGAAACGCCCGCGCGAAGGGTTGGTCCAATTGCTCGAGGATGGCTTTGCACCCGACGAACAAGCCGATCGCCGCGTGCATGGCGGGCCGGAAAAAGCGGTGCATCTCTATCCGCTCGATCATCACGATTTTTGGCGCGAATTTCTGGACGGCAAAGCCGGCAATGCCGCGCTGCTCGACCAACCCGGAGCGTTTGGATCGAATTTAGCGGTGAGCGAGCTTAGCGAAACCGAGGTCCATATAGGCGATCGCTTCCGGCTGGGCAGCGCGGTTATCGAGATAAAGCAACCTCGCCAGCCTTGCTGGAAAGTCGATCACCGTTTCGAGGCCAAAGGGATGACGGCTGCGATCGTGAAGACCGGGCGTTCGGGGTGGTATTTCCGCGTTCTGGAAATCGGTGAGGTGCAAGCCGGTGATGCGTTGGAGCGCATTGAAACGGGGCACACGGATTGGAGCGTTGCGCGCGTATTTGCGTGCCTGATCGCTGGCAAGGCAACGCAAGAGGAGCTAACTCAGCTGGCCGTATTGGACCGGCTTGCTCCGACATTGCAGGAGCGCGCAAAAGCAAAACTCGCCTAGTCGAACGCAGTAAGTGCCCCGCCACGGCTGATCATCCGACAAGCGCCGCCAGTCCACACCGTGTCGTCTTCGGCTTGACTGCAATGGACCAAGCCGTTTGCGCCGACTTTCTGTCCTTGCCCCGCGGTATAAGATCCATCGGCAAGTCCTTCTGCGAACAAGTGCACAGCGACGCCTGCGTTGAAGCTGCCCGTCACCGGGTCCTCAACAAAACGTTCAAAGGTATCGGCAAAGAAGGCGCGCAATTCCCAATCGCGTGCCGCACCTGTGCTGTGCGGCCCGGCAAGCCCAATATCGGTGCCCAACGGCGCTTTCGCAGCAGGTTCTGCCGCCAACACATCCTGCGCCGAACGCAGCCGCAAAAGCTGCCACTTGGGTCCGTTCACGACATGCACTGCTTCGACCAGAGTGCTTTCGTCAATACCGGTCAGACGCACGGCTTGGGCCCTCTCGGCATCGCTCAAAGGCTCATGCTTGATAAGCTCAGGCGCTTTGAAGGCTAAGCTGCTGCCAGCTGCGCGCACTTCGACCAATCCGATCCCACATTCTTGCACAACCTTGCCAGCGCTCTTCGACACGCCCCCCGCAGCAAGCCACGCAAAGCACGAACCGAGCGTTGGATGTCCGGCAAAAGGCAGCTCGCCACCGGGGTAAAAGATGCGCACGCGGTAATCTGCGCCCGCTTGCGTCGGAGGCAACAAGAAGGTGGTCTCAGAAAAACCGAGCCATTGCGTAAGTGCCAGCATCTGATCCGCTGATAGATCATCACCGCCATGCACC
>CAZOLE010000082.1:0-7873 GCA_964580445.1 uncultured Porphyrobacter sp. | reverse complement strand
GTTCACGCTCTTCTTCGGTTTGTGCTTTGTGGGTTAGGTCGACCTGAAGAGCGCCCCAAAGGCAAAGCGTACGCATGCCTTCGTTGAAGACTTTTGCGTCCATCAACATCCGACGTACATCGGGGTGCACAAAGATAGGATCTGCTTTCTCGTCTGGCTCACTTGGGCCGGTAAGCGCGCGGCCCTGCCGCCGATCCAGCGCGTAAGTCACCGCGTTTTGATAGGCGACTTCGGCTTGCGCCAGACCTTGGAGACCAACGCCGAGGCGCGCTGCGTTCATCATCACGAACATCGCTGCAAGACCCCGGTTCTCTTCGCCGAGCATCCAGCCCTTTGCTCCGTCGTAGTTCAGTACGCAGGTGGAATTGCCATGGATGCCCATCTTCTTCTCGATCGAACCACATGAAACCCCATTGCGCTCACCTGGTTCACCGTTTTCGTCGAGTACGTATTTAGGAACCACGAACAGCGAAATACCTTTCGAGCTGTCTGGAGCACCCGGCGTCTTCGCAAGCACAAGGTGGATGATATTGCTGGTGAGGTCATGCTCACCTGCTGAGATGAAAATCTTGGTGCCCGTGATCGAATAAGAACCATCCGCTTGCGGCTCTGCTTTGGTTCGGATCAGACCGAGATCGGTACCGCAATGCGGTTCTGTCAGGTTCATCGTACCTGACCATTCACCCGATACCATCTTTGGCAAATACATCTCTTTTTGCTCTTGCGAGCCCGCCGCCTGAAGCGCCGCAGCCGCACCACCGGTTAGGCCGGGATACATCGCAAAAGCCTGATTAGCTGTGCCGATGTACTCTTCAAACGCGAAGCCCATGACATGCGGAAGACCCTGACCACCAAACTCCTCTGGCGCCGTCAAAGTCGTCCACCCAGCTTCAGTCAGTTGGTTGTATGCCTCTTTAAAACCATCAGGTGTCGTTACGCTGCCGTCCTCATGTCGGGTGCAGCCTTGCTCATCGCCTATCTGGTTAAGTGGTGCGAGAACTTCCGAACAAAACTTGCCCGCTTCGCCAATGACCGCGTCGATCATGTCAGGCGTGGCATTTTCAAAACCCGGCAAATTACCATAGCTCGCAAGGTCGAGAACTTCATTGATCACAAAGCGAGTGTCACGGGTTGGTGCGGTGTATGTGGGCATTTGACGATCTCTCTCAAACGGAGTGTGGTTCGGTTATAAGTGACTATGTTCGACTAGGTAACACGGATTCACCTTAGGTCGAGCGACCTTATCTCTTTTACAAATTCAGTGAGCTCTTTGATCGAGCTGTCAATATCAGCCCGCTGGTCTTTGAGCTTGGCTATATGGGCGTCGCACTTTTCAATCGTGACGCGGCGCTGTTCAACACGGCCATCATCAAGATCATACAGATCGATCATTTCGCGAATTTCGGTTAGGCTGAAGCCGACATTTTTTGCGCGCATGATCCAAGCGAGCCGTGCGCGATCCCGCTTTGAATAAACACGGGTTAGCCCCACACGAGCGGGGCTTATCAACCCTTCGTCTTCGTAAAAGCGCAGCGCTCTTGCCGTGCATTCAAACTCTATTGTCAGATCGGAAATAGAGTATTGTTCGCGGCTAAATTCGTCTGGTCGATCTAAGTGAGCGCCGTCGCTCAAGCTTTGAGCCTTGGCCAAAGTGGGTTTTACCTTGTGTGAGTCATGCGAGGGTGCGGTAGCCATGAGTGTGGTTTAGCTTCCCTTTACGTGAGCGTCAAGTGCTGACCTTTACGAGAGCATCGGAGAAGTAAGCCCCTCCCTCACCACCTGCTTCCAACTTGCGATAAAAACATGATCGCACCCCAGTGTGACATGTTGGACCAGCGGGTTCTACAATCAAGACGATAGCATCCTGATCGCAATCGATGAGCATTTCTTGCACGTTTAAGACGTGGCCTGAGGATTCACCCTTCATCCAAATCTTACCGCGCGACCGCGACCAAAAGTGCGCTTTCCCTGTCTCACGAGTGAGGCCCAGCGCTTCTGCGTCCATAAACGCAACCATCAGCACATCGCGACTCTCTGAATCCAGTGCTACCGCACTGATCAGCCCCTGTGAATCAAACTTGGGAAGAAGCGCGTTACCCTGTTCGCGCTCCAAGCTTGAAGATTGGAATTTCATTATGTTTCAACTCCTGTTGTTCGGTACAATGCCCGCAGAGCGGTGAAGTGAGCTTAATTGACGACAATTTGTTGCATGTTGACAACAGACGCGCATGAAAATCTGCGAATGAGACGGTTAGCCCTTTCCGATCCGCACCGCGTTTGGAACACATTGCGCACGAGCTCGCAAGGGTTCGTCAACCGAACAAGGGCGCGGGTAACGCGCTGGGTTCAGGGGGTAGCCAATCAGCATGCTGGCCGCGGGGGGTTAGCGCAGGTTGGTTCAAGATGAGGGTTTGGAACCTGGTAGCGAAGTTAGGGGGTCGCTGCCTTAGCTCCTAAGGAGCGGATCCCAATCGTTTCGTCACGTGGCGCCCGGGGCTGTAATGGCCTCGGGCGTTTCGATTTTCGGGGTGTGCGTATCGGAGGGCTAGCCCCGATCGCCATCCCCCGCACCGTTCACTACACGGGCGAAACACGCAACCTTCACAGACTTCGCACCCGCATTAAGCAGAGCTTCGATACAAGCATTGCTGGTCGCACCACTCGTAAGGACATCATCCACAAGGATAGTATCACGCGCCGCAATTCGCTTTGCTCGGCTACCTCGTACATCGATAGCACCTTTCAAGACAGCTCGACGCTTATCGCTCCCTAATCCACCAAGGCTCGGCGTACGCTTGCGCCGAACCAATCCATCGACGAGCAATTCACCCTTCTTTTGCCGCTGAAGTTCGCGCGCTAGCAGCGCGGATTGGTTAAACCCGCGCTCACACAAACGAAAGCGATGTAACGGAACAGGGATGAGTAAAGGTGGATCGTCGCCAGGCGGATCAAGCTTGGTCGCCATCAGTCGCCCCAACAGCGCCGCCAGTGCAATCTTGCCCCCATGCTTAAACTTCAGGATGAGTTTGCGAGAGGCATCATCATAGATCGTCGCGGCAAATATACCGGCATGGCTAGGTCGCTCGTGCTCACACGCTTGACATTGCGCGGGTTTGGCTGTGCCAGTTGTACCCATCGGACGCTGACACGTTTTGCAAGCAGGTTCGCCGGGAAATTCAAGTTGACCAAAGCAAGTGACACATAGCCCACCTTGATCTGAAATCGCATCGCCGCAAAGCGCACAACGAGGCGGATAGACCAGATCGATAACTGGTCGAAAGCCTTCAGAGATTTCGCGTTGCCACCCCATTACACTGAGATGTGTCGCATGGCTTGCGACTGACTGGCAAGCGCGGCATGGGTCAATTATGACTGCTTCTGAAGTCCCACAGGTATTTCACCGATCGCGCGCCGCCGCAAAATGGGCACGTGCACGCGCTCGGCAAGCGCTGCACGGCGGCACATCATATCTTAGCGATGCGATTGCGAAGGACGTGTTGGAACGGCTCGAATTCATGCGGTGTGAACCAAAGACACCCCTCATCGTGGGCGATGCTGGAAACTTGATGCCGTCGGCTTTCAATTCGCAGGGAGTGCCTGCCAACGTCGCGCTGCTTGGCGAACTGGACGAGGAACAACCCGGCCCGCCCGAAAAGTTTGATTTGATTGTTCACTTACTAGGCCTGGCAATGGTCAATGATTTGCCAGGCGCTCTTATCCATGCGCGCAGTTCTTTAACGTCGGGCGGATTGTTCATTGGGGTGTTACCGGGCGCGGGCAGCGTTCCAAAGCTACGCCAATTGGCATTGGCGGCGGATGGAGATCGCCCTGCTGCGCGAATCCATC
Source organism: uncultured Porphyrobacter sp. (assembly GCA_964580445.1). Taxonomy (GTDB): domain Bacteria; phylum Pseudomonadota; class Alphaproteobacteria; order Sphingomonadales; family Sphingomonadaceae; genus Erythrobacter. Next base: position 4,027 of record CAZOLE010000082.1, on the reverse strand, counting down.
CGCAGATAGACATTCGCGCAGCCACCGGACTGCTTGAGCGTGCCGGATTCAAGCGCCAAGTGGTCGATAGCTACCCGATCAGCGTGCGCTTTTCATCGATTGAGCGCATGATAAGTGACTTGCGTGATCATGGCCTGGCCGCATCATTAACGACAGATGCCCCACCGCTCACCAAAACAGGCTGGAGCCGCGCGCGTGAGCTGTTCGAGACCCTCCGCGAAGACGATGGTAAAGTCTCGGAGACGTTTGAGATTCTCGTTTTAACTGGCTGGAAAAACTAACTTTTCAAAGCTGCCTGTGCCGCTGCCAATCGTGCAATGGGGACGCGGTAAGGTGATGCGCTCACATAATCCAATCCAACCTCTTCGCAGAACGCTATGCTTGCCGGGTCGCCGCCATGCTCTCCGCAAATGCCAAGCTTGAGCCCGGGCTTTGTTGTCCGGCCTCCTTCAGCAGCCATCTCAACCAGCTGCCCCACTCCATCGATATCGAGGCTGACAAACGGATCGCGCGGGAATATCCCTTGATCGACGTAAGGGGCAAGGAAGCGAGCGGAATCATCGCGGCTCACACCCAGCGTCGTCTGCGTCAAATCATTGGTGCCAAAGCTGAAAAACTCTCCTTCTTCAGCAATTTTACCTGCCATCAAAGCGGCGCGGGGCAGCTCAATCATGGTTCCCACGAGATATTCCACGCGTGTTCCGAGCTCTTCGAAAACTTGGCCCGCTACACGGTCGACTAACTCTCGCAGAATCGCCAGCTCTTTGCGTGTAGCGACCAGCGGGATCATAATCTCTGGCAGGGGCGCTTCGCCACTCGACTTTTGAACCGCGCAAGCCGCCTCGAAAATTGCGCGCGCCTGCATTTCGTAGATTTCTGGAAATGTGATCCCTAACCGACACCCGCGATGGCCCAGCATGGGGTTGAATTCATGCAATTCGTCCGCGCGCCGCTTTAGATGATCAACGCCCAGCCCCGTCGCATCGGCCAGTTCAGCAAATTCTGCGTCACCGTGAGGCAGGAATTCGTGCAGCGGCGGGTCAAGCAACCGGATCGTGCAAGGAAGGCCCGTCATCACTTCAAATATCGACGTGAAGTCCGAACGCTGCTCAGGCAGCAGCAACTTCAGCGCCGCGCGTCGTCCGGCCTCGTCCTCGGCAAGGATCATCTGGCGCACTGCACTGATCCGACTTGCGTCAAAGAACATGTGCTCCGTCCGACACAGACCGATACCTTCGGCGCCAAATTGACGCGCCATTTTGCAATCCGCCGGTGTTTCAGCGTTGGTTCGAACCTTCATCCGCCGAAGCTTATCGGCCCAAACCATCAAAGTGCCAAAATCACCCGCCAGTTCGGGCTCAACCGTCGCAACAATGCCCAGCATTACCTGACCATTTGCCCCGTCGAGCGTGATCTCATCACCTTCTTTGAGCTCTTGCGAACCAATTCGCAGGGTGCGGCCCTCTCGGTCAATTGAGACCGCGCTCGCGCCCGACACACAAGGACGCCCCATCCCGCGTGCCACAACAGCAGCGTGTGACGTCATGCCGCCGCGTGCGGTCAGGATGCCTTGCGCCGCGTGCATGCCGTGGATGTCTTCCGGGGAGGTTTCAACACGCACAAGAATAACCTTTTCGCCGCGCTGTGACCATTGTTCTGCGGTATCGGCATCGAGCACAATTTTGCCGGCTGCAGCGCCGGGCGACGCAGGTAGACCATTGGTCAGAACATTGCGCTCTGCTTCTGGGTCCAATGTCGGGTGCAGCAACTGATCAAGTGCCATCGGATCAACTCGGCGCACCGCTTCATTTTCGTCGATCAGCCGTTCGGCAACCATATCAACGGCCATCCTAAGCGCGGCCTTGGCGGTTCGTTTGCCCGACCGTGTTTGCAGCATCCAAAGCTTGCCGCGTTCAACAGTGAACTCAATGTCCTGCATGTCGCGGTAATGGCTTTCGAGCAGGTCGAACACGCGCGCCAATTCGCCGTAAGCGTCTGGCATCGACTCTTCCATCGACAGTGGTTTAGCCCCCGCCGTCTCACGCGCAGCCTTAGTCAAATATTGCGGAGTACGGATGCCGGCGACCACGTCCTCGCCCTGAGCATTTATGAGATACTCGCCATAATAAGCGCGCTCACCGGTGGCCGGGTCGCGGGTAAAGGCAACGCCGGTTGCGCTCGTTTCACCCATATTCCCGAACACCATCGCCTGCACATTGACCGCAGTACCCCATTCCGCAGGGATATCGTTCAACCGGCGATATACTTTCGCACGATCTGAATCCCAGCTGTCAAAAACCGCGCGGATCGCACCCCAAAGTTGATGAGACACATCCTGAGGGAAGGGTTTCCCAAGTTCGGCTTCCGCAATGGACTTGTATTCAGCAACAATCGCTTTCCAATCATCAGCCGACAGCTCTGTGTCAGCGTAGAAGCCATTGTCTTCCTTGGTGATTTCCAGAGCCTCTTCGAACAAGCCGTGGTCAACCCCCAGCACCACATCGGAATACATCTGAATAAACCGGCGATAGCTGTCCCATGCGAACCGCTCGTCCCCGCTGGTCGCAGCAAGGCCCTCGACCGTCTCATCATTGAGACCTAGATTAAGGACTGTATCCATCATACCCGGCATCGACACCCGCGCGCCCGAGCGCACAGATACTAGCAACGGGTCAGCCGCATCGCCAAAGCTCTTGCCTACCGCGCTTTCAATATGCGCCAGTGCCGTGGCCACTTGGCTGCGCAATTCATCGGAGAAATCCGCGCCGTCCTGTAAATAGCGAACGCATTCCTCGGTTGTGATTGTAAATCCGGGCGGGACCGGCAGGCCAATGCTCGCCATTTCGGCAAGGTTAGCGCCCTTCCCGCCCGTAACGACTTTGTCCTTTTGTCGGGCATCATCATGCGGCGCGCTTCCGCCAAAGGGATAGACCGTATTCACGTACTGAAATCCTTCCTTAGCCCCAATTTCGTGGGAGCGTATGAGAGACAGTCCTGGGGAGGAAACTCATCCTTCTATGCGGCTGAAATCAGCCACTTTGTGCACGGCATCGCGGAACCGCGCGAGCAGGTCGAGCCGAGCGCTTCGAATATCCGCCTCTTGAGCATTGACAATGACCTCTTCAAAGAACTGGTCAATTGGCGCGCGCAAAGAAGCAAGCGCAGCCATGGCCGCTTCGAAATCTTCGACGTCGAGCGCTTTGGTCGCTTGTGGTTCGGCAGTGTTGAGAGCGTCGATCAAGGCCTGTTCAGCTTCTTCGGGGGAGTAGAAAAGTTTCGTCATGCCAGCGGAAGCTGGCATCTCAGGTGTCTGGGAGCCGTCGCTAGAGACCCCAGCTTTCGCTGGGGTGACGTAGTTTTCCTTCTTAAGAATATTCGCCGCGCGCTTGTATCCGGCGAGAAGGTTGGTGCCATTGGCGGTCTCGATGAAGGATTGGAGAGCTCGGACTCGATTCACAACGCGCACTGTGTCGGCATCATTCTCAGCCGGCGCAACAGCGTCAATCATATCATAGCGATCACCCTCTTCTCGTTGCTGCACTTTCAAACGATAAATGAGGAAACACGCGATATCACGCCCTGCGTCAGCGGAGCCGCCTGCGTGCGCCGATACGGTGATGAGTTGCCGCATCGTGACACGCAAATCATTGGTCAGCAGCAGCGCAAGGATACCAATCCCAGCGCGTCTCAAAGCGAAAGGATCTTTGGAACCGGTCGGCTTTTCATCATACTGGAAAAACCCAACCAAAGTATCCAACTTATCCGCGAGCGACACCGCCACTGTCACCGGAGCGGTTGGCACTTCATCGCCCTGCCCCACTGGTTTGTAGTGATCGCGGATGGCGTGGGCGACTTCTTGGGGAAGCCCTTCCTTCGCGGCGTAATATCCGCCCATCAAGCCTTGCAAATCGGGAAACTCGCCGACCATTTCGGTGACGAGATCCGCTTTACAGAGCCGCGCGGCTTGTTCCGCCAAGTCGGGATCGCCTTTGACGATGCCCTCTTCGCACAACCACCGCGCGAGTTC
>CAZOLE010000081.1:0-7874 GCA_964580445.1 uncultured Porphyrobacter sp. | reverse complement strand
ACATTCAAGCCCGCTTCGGCGAGCGCTTGCTTGATCGCCAGAGCAATCGCATCCACCTGCCCCCCATCTTGTCCGCGCAGACTTTCCAGCCGTTTGGTGATGGTTTTGAATGCCTTTGGCTCAAGCTCTTTGAAGGCCAGCGCTTGCATCTCACGCATATATTCATACATGCCCACCCGTTCAGCGAGTGGGGCGTAGATATCCATCGTTTCGCGCGCGATACGCTGGCGCTTCTCCGGCTTTTTGATGAAGTGCAGCGTGCGCATATTGTGAAGCCGGTCGGCAAGCTTAACGAGCAGCACCCGAATATCTTCGGACATCGCTAGCAAGAACTTGCGCAAGTTCTCCGCCGCGCGCTCATTTTCCGGCATCGCCTCGATTTTGGAGAGCTTGGTCACGCCATCGACCAGCCGCGCGACTTCGGTTCCAAAATGCTGTTCAATATCGTCAATCGTCGCCAGCGTGTCTTCGACTGTGTCGTGCAGCAGCGCGGTGATGATCGTTTCTTGATCAAGTTGTAGGTCCGTCATCAGCCCAGCAACTTCGACCGGGTGCGAGAAGTAAGGATCCCCGCTAGCGCGCTTTTGGGTGCCGTGCTTTTGAACGGTGTAGACATAGGCACGGTTGAGCGCCGCTTCGTCAGCGTCCGGATCGTATTCGAGGACCCGTTCTACAAGTTCGTATTGGCGCAGCATTGGATGTGAATGTGCGGCGGAGCGTCGCGCGCCGCAAGCTTAAAAGCACGATTAGGCAAAGGAAACGATCAAATCGCCATTTTGATCAACCTCGCACTGCGCGATTTTGAGCACACCGCAGCGCTCTTGCGATTCAATTCCACTCACTGAATCAAAGCGATAGCCATGCCACGGGCATGTTAAGTGCCCTGCATCAATTGCGGCTTCGGCAAGCGGCGCGAGCATATGGGGGCACTGCGCCGCATGGGCGATCCAGTCGCCTTCGACCTGCCGCACGCAGAACCGCTGACGCTCCAATTCAACCGAGTGGCTCTGTGATCGATCAAGCGCGCTGGCTTTACCCAGATTGGCCTTGGCCACCCGCTTAGCCGGATGCGTCTCGCGCAGATCCTTTTGCAGATCGAGCGCGCTTTGCCGCGCCGACATCAAGGCTTCGTCTTCGTTGTAAAGCTGCGTATACTGGGTCTGTAATCCGGCAAGAACCGCTTGCGCAAATTCCTGTGTTGGCGGCTCAAACTCAGCGTAGAAGCGCACTTCCACCTCGATTCCACCAGCATCGCATTCGCGTGCCTTTGTGTGGATTTGCGCGCCTTGGCCAAAACCGGACACAACCGTTGTTGCCCAATAATGCTGGTCCAAGTCAACCAGCAGCTCAATCGCTTGTTCACCGCCACCATTCGGCAGGTCGACCATACAACGCCAGCCCCATGCGCCTTCCTCTACGAGACGGATCGAAGCGAAAGAGCTTTGGTGAATGAACGGCAGATGCTCCCAATCGAACGCGTTCTCCATCATCCGCGTTAGCGACACAGGCAAAGGGCGCACATAATTGCCAATGTAGTGGAGCGATTTTAGGGACTTGTAGTTTATCGCCTTGCTGCGGTCAGCGAACAATTCGAGGTGCGATTGCTGCTGGGTCTCATCATTTGCCATTGAGCGTTATTGCTCCGCACGCCTTGGCGGCCAATTGCCTTCAGCAACCATTTGCTTGATGTCGGGTTTGTCTGGTCCTGGCATTGAATAGCCCCGCTCTTCCAATAACACCGTGACACGCTCTCTCGCTTCAAACTCAGGACCACGCTGTAGCTTGCTTGTCTGAACTGCGTAGCCCGCGGTCCAGCCAAATTGCGACACCGCAAATGGATTGGCGCCAGCCTCCAGAAGCTTTTCGGCGATCGTGAATTGATCGGTCTTGGCAGCAATTATCAGTGGGGTTTGGCCCTTCTTGTCGGCCTCTTCGAGAATTGCGCCTTCGGCGATCAATCGCTCCACGCCGGATGAATCTTCCATCATCACTGCCTCGACAAGATTCTCGCTTTTGCCTGACATGGAACAGCTCCCTAAAATTCCAGCGATTGCGATAAGCGCCCGCCTCAGCATGAGCAACCCGACGCAGCAGCTTTAGCCTTAAGCGCGCCATGTTGCTGTTCAAGCGCACCGTTGACCGCTGGCATTTTGTGCAATTCGACGGCTCGTGCAGCTGCGGCCTTAGTGTATTTGTAAGCGCCCTTGATTGGAATCAATCCATCCCAAAAGCCAAGGTCAGCCCGCTCCAATGTGCTCGCAACGTTCGATGGAGGTGCGATACTATATGGGGTCCCTACCCCGCTAGGAGCAACTGGCAGCGCGCTCTGCACCGACGTCAGCAATTCTCCTTTCACCTGCACCGCATCAATAGGCGGAGCATCAAACCAAGAGCGATTGGCCCAATGGAGTCCTGCTGAGTTGAACGTGGTAGCATGAGTGCCGCTTGCATGAGCGGCGGCACTGGCCAAGCCTCCCCCTAACGAATGACCAACGAACTTCACATCGCCCACTTCGGCTGTGCCAGCGTTCGATGCCGCGTCTCGCCCGATCAACTTCGCTCTGGAATAGTAGTCGGAGCGGCTAGTCGTTCCTTGCGAAAAGTTCTGGACCCAGTCGGCGCCAGACTCCGTCCCCTTGAACGATACTTTGTAGTCGTTTGTACCGTTCTTCTTGAACACACCTGCCCTGAACTCGCTGTCTTCAGGGTTCAAGTCTTCGACTGTCAGGTCGAGCTTTGCGAGCTCATCTGGATCAGTAACCTCCGTGTAGCCAGCAACGTCGCGCTCACCGAATGGTTGATAGACCGCGCCCGCCAACTCCGCCTCTTCCTGAAACATCTCGACTTTTGCGATCTCAGCGCAAATCGGCTCGCATCCCGCCGTGCAAGGTTGAACCGCGCCGCTACCCACGATGACCATACTTTCGAGCAATGTCGTTTAACTGCTTCAGCCGCTCTGGCTCTTCCCCGGGCGCAAAAATTGCATCCATTGTCTCAAGATAATCGCGATCACCCAGTTCCGGCATTAGCGCGCGGGCATAGAGAAACAGAAACTGCTCCTCATCTTCTTGGACACCAGCGATCTCAAACTCGTCGCGATGCGCAAAGACCAACCGCTCGGTCACCGCTTTGTCGGCATCAGGGGAAATCGCCTGCTTCCACCACGCGTGGAAGCGCGCCGGAAAACTGGCTGCGTGGTCCGCTTCATAAGCGTCCATCAAATTGTTCGAGACGACGTGCACCTACAGCCTCCCATTTGCGATTGTCACGCTAACGCGTTAGCCCGCGGGTAACAAGAGGTTCAACTCCAAACCGCCCTTGGTGGTAGGCTCATCAAGATCGCGTCAATATTGCCGCCGGTCTTCAACCCGAACAAAGTGCCCCGATCATACACCAAGTTAAACTCGGCATAGCGCCCGCGATATTCGAGCTGAAGCGTCTCATCCTCTGGCGTGAACTCCGCTCCCATCCGCTTTCGGACCAGCTTTGGGAAGATATCGAGAAAGGCTTTGCCGACATCCTGAGTGAACGCGAAGTTGCGCTCAAAACTTGCATAATCTTCACATTCCAGATGGTCGTAGAAGATACCGCCTACTCCGCGATGAACTCCGCGATGTGGGATGTAGAAGTAATCATCCGCCCATTTCTTATAGCGATCATAATAGGTTGGGTTATGGCCCGCGCAGGCCGCGCGCAGGCTTGCGTGGAATTCCTCCGTGTCATCCTCGTTAGGGATCGCCGGATTGAGGTCCGCGCCTCCGCCAAACCACGCTTTTCCTGTGGTTAGGAAGCGCGTGTTCATATGCACGGCTGGCGCATGCGGGTTCGCCATATGCGCCACCAGTGAAATTCCAGTCGCAGTAAAGCCGGGATTGTCCGGGTCCGCTCCGTTCACTTGAGCCGCAAACTCCGGCGAGAAATTGCCGCGCACGGTCGAGACATTGACCCCGACCTTTTCGAACACTTGCCCCTTCATCAGTCCTTGGACGCCCCCGCCCGGATCGTCATTGCCGTCCTCTTCGCGGGTCCATGGTGTGTATTGGAATGCCGCATCCGAACCGCCTTCGCGTTCAATTTCTTCAAACGCAGTGCAAATCTGATCGCGCAACGCCTCGAACCAACCGCGCGCTTTATCGGTATACTTGTCCCAATCACTCATACCAAGCAGCCTTGCCAACCAAGCCGATAGAGGGCAAGCAAAAGCAATGGTTCTTGTTTCGTTCGCACCCTTAGAATTCGCTGGTGAAGAGCTTGTTCTGCATAAGAACAATGCGCTTTACTGGCCGCGTGAACGCGCGCTTTTGGTGGCAGATCTGCATTTGGAAAAGGGCAGTTGGTATGCCCAAATGGGCCAGATGCTCCCGCCCTATGATAGCCGCGAGACATTGGAGCGATTGGCGGACGCCGTGAAAGCGACCGGCGCGCGCCGGGTTATTACTTTGGGCGACAACTTCCATGATGATGCGGGCACGCATCGGCTGGATGATTATGCATGCGGTATGCTCGAATCGCTGATCCGCACGCTCGACTGGGTATGGATCTCCGGCAACCATGATGAGCATATGCATCGCGAATTTGGCGCAAGTGTTATGAGCGAGATGGAGATCAACGGGATCGTCCTGCGCCACGAAGCCAAGCGCGGGGAGACGCGCGCGGAAGTTTCCGGGCACTATCACCCCAAGATGCGCTTGCGGGTCAGGAACCGCCATATCGCCCGACCGTGTGGCGTAGTGAGTCGTCAAACGGGGCGCGGTGACAGGATGATTGCCCCGGCTTTCGGCGCCTACACAGGAGGTATGGATGCGACTGCGCCTGAGATCCTTCATGCACTCGGACCCGCAGGTGAAATCGACGCGGTTCTGCCCGCAAAAGGCAAATTGGTCACATTCCCACTTTATCGCTTAGCGGCATAAGACTCTTCACTGGTATTTTTGCCCGATATTCCCTACATAGCGCCCATCAAACAGGCTGAATCAGGAGAAACCACATAGCCCGTCCACCCCGGCGTTCGATGGCCCCGCCAACTAAAAGCGGCCCTCGCTACGATCAGTTTATTCAAGTTCCCAAGGTCCGCGTTATCGATGACGAAGGCGAGAACCTTGGCGTAATGTTCACCAACGAAGCGGTTGAGCAGGCCCAAGAGAAGGGTCTGAATTTGGTCGAGGTATCGCCCAATGCCGACCCGCCTGTGTGCAAATTCCTTGATGTTGGCAAATATCGTTACGAAGCGCAGAAGAAAGCCAATGCTGCGCGCAAAACGCAAAAGACGCAGGACATCAAAGAAGTCAAAATGCGTCCCAACATCGACACGCATGATTATGACGTGAAGATGCGCAATGTGAACAAATTCATCGACAATGGCGACAAGGTAAAAGTGACTTTACGCTTTCGTGGGCGCGAAATGGCGCACCAACATCTGGGTATGGATCTGCTTAAGCGGGTTCAGGAAGATGTTGAGGAAACAGCTAAGGTTGAGGCTTTCCCAAGACTCGAAGGCCGTCAGATGCTGATGGTGCTCGCGCCGAAGTAGGTCGACCCAAACGTTAGAGGTTGAGCGGGCGCCAGCGATGGTGGCCCGCTTTTCTTTACTTTGGACAGGGCCCGACCAACGGCCATCGCATTCGACAAACAGCAAAATGAAACCGATTGGCGGTCTTAACCGTTTAGTTTAGTGTGCTATAAGAATAATACGCGGCGTGGTCGGTAATCCCCCGATTGCGACCCGACCGGCCCGCCGCGAACTCACGCCAAACGGCGCCACGACGACGAAAAAACAGGTTATAGCTGCGCGTTCTATTGTTACCCAACTACAATAGATTTGATAGAATGCGCGCTGCACGAATAGGAGGAAATGAGGTCATGACGATGTCCCCCGCACGCCGGATTCTCACCGCCACTTTTATGGCTGCAAGTGCTTATGCGCTTGCAACACCCGCTGTGGCACAAGCCACATCAGAAGCAAGTTTCGAAACCTTTACCCCGCGCGCAGACCGGATTGATCATCGCATAGATTATTCAATTTGGACCGAAGCGCTTTCCAACTTCGTCGTGTCGATGGGCCCACCGTTGCGCAAAAAGCCTACAGGGTCGCAATCGGTCCTCGGGACGCGCCAACGCGTCGGTCACAATTCCATCTATCGTCTAGATGGATCAATGGTCGGCTTCTCATTCATGACCAACGAAGTAATTGAGAGCTTTTCCGAGTACCGCCGCGATCTGGAAGCCGTCGCTGATGGTTTGGATATCGCTGCTCTCCCGCGTGATGAGCAGTTGGCATACTGGTTTAACCTCCACAATGTCGCGATGGTGGAGCAAATTGCGCTCAAATGGCCTGTGCGACAGCCGCGCGAAATCATGATCGAAGGCGTTCCTTTGGATGAGGCCCGCTTCATTACGGTCAATGGCATAGCGATGAGCCCCAAGGACATTCGCACAAAGATCGTTTTTAAGCATTGGAAAGACCCGCGGGTCATTTACGGCTTTTGGCGCGGTGAAATTGGCGGCCCAGCAATGCAACGCGAGGCATTCGAAGCCAGCACCATCTCCTTCCTGCTAGATCGAGCAGCACGGGAATTTGCCAATTCGCGGCGCGGTGTCGAAAATCGCGGCTCAACTTTGCACGTGTCGACCTTGTACGAAGAAGCAGCACCCTACTACTTCCCAAATTTCGAAGAAGACGTCCGCAATCACATCGATCGCTTCGCCAATGAAGAGATGAGGGCCCGCTACGAGGGAACGAGCACAGTCAAAGCAAGCATTCGCGAGCATGACATCGCTGATCTGGTAGGCGGACGGCGCACAAACCCGGTCTATACAAATGGCCGCTTCGATGCTGCGGCGATTGCCTTGCTTCGTGAACGCCAAGACAAGCTGGACTATCTCTTACGCGAAGGCATCCGCACCGGTACCGTCACGTTCAGCGAATTCGTAGCGCCGGGCGAAGAAGAAAAAGAAGACGGCGTCGAGTAGGCTTAGGGAAAAAAAGGTCGGTGAGCAGCACGCTGCCGCCCCTTGTAGCCCACATGTAAGCGCTGTTAGTCTTCACCGGTCGTATTGACGGGAGAGACAATCACATGACCGCGCGCCGGATTGGCCTTTTCCTAGGCCCACTGGCTTTTGCCATAACCGCGTTCACATCACCGCCGGGCGGGATGGGCGCGGAAGCATGGCTGGTCGCTGGACTGGTTGTCTGGATGGCAAGCTGGTGGATGACCGAGGCGGTGCCGCTTTCGGTGACCGCTCTCCTTCCTTTCATCTGGCTTCCCTTGGGGGGGGTAATGCCTGCCCCCGACGCAGCCAGCGCATATTACGCCCCAATCCTTTTCCTGCTTTTAGGTGGCGCATTTATTGCGCTCACGATTGAGCGGACAGGCCTGCACAAGCGTTTGAGCCTTGCGATCCTAAAGACAATTGGGACCAACGGCGGGCAAGCGCGTTTGCTGCTGGCCTTCATGATTTCAGCCGCGATTTTGTCGATGCTGATTTCAAACACCTCGACCGCGCTGATCATGATGCCAATGGCGCTGGCGGTTATCGCTGGAGGAGCCGCCACTAAGGAAACAGGTGATGGCGCGCCGATTAGCACGTATGGCCTTGCGGGCGCTCTTCCGATGGGGATCGCCTTTGCCGCAAGTATTGGTGGCCTCGGCACAATTGTCGGTTCACCAACCAACGGGATCGCTGTGCAGTTGCTCGATGACATGATCAGGCTCGAAATCAGCTTTGCGACATGGATGGCATAGGGCTTACCTGTCGTACTGATCGGCATTCCTTTGGCGGCGCAAATCATTTCCAAGGTTCCGCGGGGCTCTGCCCACCCATTCGATTTGCCCGCCGCGCGCGCCGCAATTGATGAGCAGCGCAGCTGGTCGAGC
>CAZOLE010000080.1:0-7905 GCA_964580445.1 uncultured Porphyrobacter sp. | reverse complement strand
GGTTTGGTCGCGAATATGAGCTCGACCTCTACAACGTCGTCGCAGGTTCCGATTTCAAGATGGGAGCAATGGAGAACAAAGGTCTCAATGTCTTCAACACCAAATATGTGCTGGCGGATGCTGACACGGCGACGGATGCTGATTTCGACGCAGTCGAGGGGGTGATCGCGCATGAATATTTTCACAATTGGTCGGGTAATCGGATCACCTGCCGCGATTGGTTCCAGCTGTCTTTGAAGGAGGGCTTTACCGTCCTTCGCGACCAGCTTTTCAGTCAGGATATGCGCGGCGAAGCGGTCAAACGGATCGAAGATGTACGCATTTTGCGCGCGGCCCAGTTCCCTGAAGATGCGGGGCCATTGGCGCACCCAATCCGCCCAGATAGCTACCGCGAGATCAGCAACTTCTACACCGCGACAGTCTACAACAAGGGCGCCGAAGTTATTCGCATGATGCGCTCAATGGCTGGGGAGGGCGCTTTTCGCAAAGGCACCGATCTCTATTTCGACAAGCATGACGGCGAAGCGGCGACGTGCGAGGATTTTATCCGCGCAATTGAAGAAGGCGCTGAGCTTGATCTCACACAGTTCCGCAATTGGTATCGCCAAGCTGGTACGCCGACGGTGTCGGTGCGCCAAGAGGTCGTAGGCGATACGCTCAAACTGCACCTTAAACAGACCGTTCCGGCCACGCCCGGACAGCCGGAAAAAGAGCCTATGCCGATCCCGCTGCGGGTTGCAGTGCATTCGCGCGCGGGCAATGCGCTTGGCGCGGAACAGCTGATCGTGCTGAACGAAGAAGAGCAGACGTTTGAACTGCCGATTGCAGGTGCGGACCCCGTCGTCTCGATCAATCGCGGCTTTACCGCGCCGGTTATTGTTGAGCGTGCCCTGTCGTCAGACGACCTCGCATTTCTCGCCGCACATGATGATGATCCGTTCGCTCGCTATGAAGCGATGCAGGAACTGGCTGTTGGACACTTGATTGCTGTGGCTAGCGGCGCAGGCGATGTTGGCGGGGATGCAGCGATTGTCGAAGCTTTCCGTGCGGTTCTGACCGACGCAGCGCTTGATGATTCGATGCGCGGCGAATTGCTGACTTTGCCAAGCGAAACCTATTTGTTCGAAGCGATGGCAGTCGGGGAGCGTAAGGCTGATCCCGGTGCAATCCATGATGCGCGTGAGGCCTTGAAAGCCGCGATAGGAGGCGGTTGTTCGGCCGAGTTTGACGCGCTTTACACCCGCGCTTCGCAGATTGCTTTCGATGATCCCGCAGGGCGCGGCGCGCGCAAGGTTAAGTCGATTGTGCTTGGTTTCGTGGCGACTTCTGACCCGGCAAATGCGGCGCAAATGGCCGCCGCGCAATTCGATGGCGCGGACAACATGACCGACCGTCAAGGCGCGTTGATGACGCTTTGCGGGCTTGATGCGCCAGAGCGTGAAGCCAAGCTTGCGGCCTTTTATGAGCGGTTCAAGGGCAATGAGCTGGTGATCGACAAATGGTTCACCTTGCAGGCGTTCTCGCTGCACTCGGATGTTTTGGCGCATGTAAACGCGCTGGCCGATCACGCTGACTTCACGATGTCGAACCCCAACCGCGTGCGCTCTCTCTATATGGCGTTTGCAGGCAACCCTTCCGCATTCCATGCGGTCGATGGCTCAGGGTATGAGTTGGTCGCGGACGTGATTCTGGAACTTGACCCGATCAACCCACAAACCGCTGCGCGATTTGTTTCGCCTTTGGGTAAATGGCGTCGGATTGAACCGAAACGTGCGGCCCTTATGAAAGCGCAGTTGGAGCGGATTGCAGCGGCCAAGGGTCTGTCGCGCGATACATCCGAGCAGGTTTCGCGCAGTCTCGAGGGATAAAGCCTTGGCTTTCGAGTTTCTCCAATCCCCGGCGCTCGACGGGGTGCCGCATGGCTTTTTCGCTCATGGCGGGGGCGCGCATCAATTCGGTTATGGCGGGCCGGGCGATGAAGCGGAAGTTGGCGAGGCGCGCGCGGGTGCGGCCAACACTTTGCTAAGAGGCGCGTCGATTGTGACGCCGCATCAAGTGCATTCACCCGATGTCGTGACTGTAGCGGAGCCTTGGGGTGATTCTCCAACGGGTCGCCCAGTCGCTGACGCACTCGTCACCGCAAGGCCCGGCCTTGTGCTGGGCATCGTAACAGCCGATTGCGGCCCAGTGCTGTTTGCGGACCAAAAAGCGGGCGTTGTCGGCGCGGCCCATGCTGGATGGCGCGGCGCGCATGGGGGCATTCTCGAGAATACAATCGCTGCAATGGAGGCGGTGGGCGCGACTCGTCCAAACATCGCCGCCGCGATTGGACCGACGATCGCGCAAGCCAGCTATGAAGTGGACGCACCGTTCCGCGAAAACTTCAGTTCAGACGATGACAGGCACTTCGCAATCGCTCCTGATCGCGAAAGCGGTCCTCGCTGGCTGTTCGATTTACCCGGTTATATCTCTGCCCGGCTTTCCCGCGCCGGAATTGCCCTTACCCATGATTGCAAACGCGATACTTTTGCGGAGGGAGAATGTTATTATTCCTACAGAAAATCAACGCATAAGGGCGAACCGAACTATGGTCGACAGCTCAGCGCAATCGGGCTTAAATGACCAACTGCCCTCCGGGCTTGCAGCAAAGCGAACCAAAGATGACCAAAACACAGTTGGATTTGGGCATTTTTGAGGCTAAGGGCGCGGCCAAGCCGGATTTTACTGAATGTTCGGTGCATTGATAACAACACTTTTCAGGCTGCTTTTCTTTTCATGAATTGCCAGCAAAACGAGCAAGGTAAGACACAATGACTGACATAAGTGTCCGTCGCCGCGACTGGATCCATATTGCAGCGCTTGGCACAGCCGGTGTTGGCGGTTCATCTGTGCTGTTTCCGCTGATAACGCAGATGGCGCCGACTGCGGATGTGCTTGCTGCAAGCACCACCGATTGCGATGTGTCCGCGATTGAAGCAGGACAGTCGATCAAAGCGACGTTCCGCGATCAGCCACTTTTTATCAAGCGCCTGACCGATGCTGAAATCGCAGAAGCGAAAAAGGACGATGGCGCGGCAATGCCTGACCCTCAAACGCTTAGCGAGCGCACCAAAGAGGGCGATGAAAGCCTGTTAGTGACATTGGGCGTGTGCACGCACCTTGGTTGTGTTCCATTGGGTGCTGCCGAAGGCGAAAATAAGGGCGACTTTGGCGGCTATTTCTGTCCGTGCCACGGATCGCACTATGATGTCGCCGGGCGCATTCGCAAAGGCCCCGCGCCAACCAATCTGGTCGTTCCTGACTATGAATTCACCAGCGAAGGTGTCATCCGCGTCGGGTGATCCAACGCAGATGTCGCAAGCTATTCACTTCGAAGCCAAATCCGAGAGAACGCTATGAGTTTCGCCTGGGCCAAGCAATACGAACCTAAATTCGCTTTTACCAAGTGGATTGACGAGAAGCTCCCGCTTCCGCGCCTTGTCTATGACGCAGTTGGCGCTGGCTATCCGGTTCCGCGCAACCTCAACTATATGTGGAATTTCGGCGTGCTCGCCGGGTTCTGTTTGGTGTTGCAGATCGTTACCGGTGTCGTCTTAGCGATGCACTACACGGCTAATGCTGATGGTGCCTTCGCTTCGGTTGAGCACATTATGCGTAACGTGAACTATGGTTGGATGCTGAAATACGCGCACGCCAACGGCGCGAGCTTCTTTTTCATGGTCATCTATCTGCACATTTTCCGCGGCTTTTATTATTCGTCATATAAAGCACCGCGCGAAATGATTTGGCTGCTCGGTGTGGTTATCTTCCTCTTGATGATGGCAACCGCGTTCATGGGCTACGTCTTACCTTGGGGTCAGATGAGCTTCTGGGGTGCGAAAGTGATTACGGGCCTGTTTGGCGCGATCCCCTTTGTCGGTGAGACACTGCAAACTTGGTTGGTGGGTGGCTATGCGCCAAACGCATCGACGCTCAATCGTTTCTTCTCGCTGCACTTCTTGCTGCCATTTGTGACTGCCGGGGTTGTTATCCTACACATCTGGGCGCTGCATATTCCCGGCTCGTCAAACCCGACGGGTATCGAGGTGAAGAAGCAGAGCGACACTGTTCCGTTCCACCCTTATTACACGGCGAAGGACGGCTTCGGCCTCGGCGTGTTCCTGACACTGTTTGCTATTATCGTGTTCTTTGCGCCAAACCTTCTTGGCCATGCAGACAATTATATTGAGGCGAACGGTCTTTCGACCCCGGCACTGATCGTGCCTGAGTGGTATTTCTACCCGTTCTACGCGATCCTGCGCGCCTTTACCGGGGATCTCACGATCCCGTTCACGGATATTATCTTGATCGAAGCCAAGCTGCTTGGCGTGATCGCGATGTTCGGTTCGATTCTGGTTTGGTTCTTCCTGCCATGGCTGGATAAGAGCCCCGTGCGTTCCGGCAATTATCGCCCGATGTTCAAGAAGTTCTTCTGGTTCGGATTGATCCCGTGCATGGCTGCATTGTTCTATCTCGGCGGTGCCAAGCCCGAAGAGCCCTTTATCGTGATGAGCCAGATCGCGACGGCATACTACTTCCTGCACTTTTTGGTGATCTTGCCGATCGTAAGCCAGATTGAAATTCCCAAGCCATTGCCATTCTCCATTACGGAAGCGGTTCTGGGCAAGGATGATGACAGCCCGACGCCGCCTCCTGCGACGCCAACGGCAAAGCCTTCAGGCGACTTGCCTGACGCAGCGGCTGAGCCCGCTGAGTAACTTTTGCTGACCCGATAGCTAGAAAGATTTAGGTCATGACTATTCGTCTCGGTGGATTATTGGTTGGTTTGACGTTGACTGGGATTCTTGTCCTTTGGTCACTCGTGCCGGGTCTTGTGAACTTCGCGTTCCCCGAAAAGCCGGATTATTACGCGTTTCAGGAAAAGAACATTTCGCCGGAAGGCGGCTTCTCTTTTGATGGACCGACTGGCAATTGGGACTACGCTCAGCTGCAACGCGGCTATGCGGTTTACAAGCAAGTTTGCTCGGCGTGCCACGGACTGAAATATGTCGATTTCCGTAATCTTCAGCAATTGGGTTATTCGGAAGCTGAAATGCGCGCCGAAGCGGCAAGCTGGCAAGTTCCGGGCCTTGATCCAAACACCGGCGAAGCAACGACACGGCCGGGTCTCCCGACCGACGCATTCCCGTCGCCTTATGCCAATGACATCGCAGCGGCTGCGGCAAACAACAATGCCATCCCACCAGACCTCTCGCTGATCACCAAGGCTCGTCCTGACGGGTCAAATTATCTCTATTCGCTGATGCTCGGCTACACAGAGCCGACCGCAGAAGACCAGAAGAAGTCGCCTGAGTTTGAAACCGGCGAAGGGCTCTATTTCAACGAGCACTTTTACAACATCAACATCGCAATGCCGCCGCAGCTCACCGATGGCCTGATCACCTATGATGACGGGAAAGAGGCCACCAAAGAGCAAATGGCAGAGGATGTCGCTGCGTTCCTGACTTGGACAGCAGAGCCTTCGCTGGTTCAGCGCAAGCAAACCGGCTGGTTCGTGATCTTGTTCTTGATCTTTGCGACGACGC
This sequence comes from uncultured Porphyrobacter sp., assembly GCA_964580445.1. Classification (GTDB taxonomy): domain Bacteria; phylum Pseudomonadota; class Alphaproteobacteria; order Sphingomonadales; family Sphingomonadaceae; genus Erythrobacter. Next base: position 2,320 of record CAZOLE010000080.1, on the reverse strand, counting down.
TGGCGTTCTTCTCTTACAAACAGGTTTGGGCTGGGATGAAGCCCAAGAAGAAGTAGGCGCCTAGCTCTTAAATTCATGCACAGCGCCTGATCCTCCCTTGCGGAGGGTCGGGCGTTTTGCTTTGTGCCGGGTATGAAATCAGCGCCCCTATCGCCCGCTCAGCTTTCCGCGTTGGTGCGGACCATCCCCGATTTCCCAGAACCCGGTGTCCAGTTTCGCGACATAACAACACTGATCGGTGATCCGGCGGGGCTGTCCTCCAGCGTCCATCATTTGGCAGAATTTGCCAAAGTGGCAGGCGCTCAAAAAATCGCTGGCATGGAAGCGCGCGGCTTTATCTTTGGTGCGGCGGTAGCTGTCGCGATGGGGGTGGGGTTTGTGCCGATTCGCAAACCCGGAAAGCTGCCGATTGACACTATCGGCATCGACTATGCTCTCGAATACGGAACTGACCGGTTGGAAATGGATCCCGGTGCCGTTGCGCAGGGCGAGAAAGTGGTGATCGTCGATGATTTGATTGCAACCGGGGGCACCGCGCTTGCCGCTGCGCAATTGCTTCGCCAAGCTGGCGCGGCAGTGTCAGACGCGTTGTTCGTGATCGATTTGCCGGATCTGGGCGGTGCAGACAAATTGCGTGCAGCAAGCGTAGCGGTGCAGACGTTGCTACAATTTGACGGCGAGTGACGATCCGATCCAACTAAGGTTGGAACCCTAAGCCGGGCTGTGCCAATGGGTGTTTGAAGGCGTTAGAAAACGAAATGGAATCGCAAGCTCTCGTAATCGCCATGATCGGCGTCCTTGGTATTGGGGCGCAATGGATCGCGTGGCGCACTGGCTGGCCAGCGATCGTACTGATGCTGGCGGCAGGGTTTCTTGCTGGTCCAGTGGCTGGCGAACTGGGCTTTCGCCTTATCGACCCCAAGGCCGCTTTCGGGGATTTCCTAGAGCCCGCCATCGGGATTGGTGTTGCACTGATCCTGTTTGAAGGCGGGTTGAGTATCGATTTTCGCGAGCTGCGCCATTCGGGCAAAGCGGTTTGGCGGCTGGCGACGGTCGGCGTGGTTGTTGGCTGGGCACTGGGTTCGGTCGCGGCAAGTGAGATTGGCGGCCTGGCTTGGCCGGTCGCGATCCTATTTGGCGGCATCCTGATCGTGACAGGGCCAACCGTCGTAATTCCGCTTCTACGCCAAGCCAAGGTGCAGCCGCGCCCCAATTCGATCCTGAAATGGGAAGGCATCGTCAACGATCCCACTGGTGCTTTGTGCGCGGTGATCGCCTATGAATACTTCCGCAGCCTTGCAGAGCGCCCGGATGCGACATTGTTTGAAGTGGTCCCGCCACTGATCATTGCGGCGGCTCTTGCAGGACTGATGGGATATGCGGCGGCTCGCTTTATCGCTTACACTTTCCCGCGCGGTGCGATCCCGGAATTTCTCAAAGTGCCCGTGTTGTTCACCGCAGTGATCGGTGTGTTCGTGCTGACGAATAAGATCGAGCATGAAGCAGGACTGGTCGCAGTGACGGTGATGGGCATTACGCTTGCCAACACTGATTTCAGTTCGATCCGGTCAATCCACCCGTTCAAAGAGAACATCGCGGTGTTGCTCGTCTCTGGCATCTTCATTCTGCTGTCATCCAGCCTCCAATGGAGCGACCTTGCCTATCTCGATCCGCGAGAGGAAGCAGGCTTGCGCTTCATGCTTTTCCTGCTCGCTTTGCTGTTCCTCGTGCGGCCATTGACGGTCTTGATCAGCTTGCTGGGAACCGATGTACCTTGGAATGAGCGGATTTTCATCGCATGGATCGCGCCGCGCGGGATTGTGTTGGTTGCGATTTCGGGCCTGTTCGCGTTGCGCCTTTCGGATCTCGGCTACAGCGATGGGCAAGTGCTCACCGCGCTCAGTTTTGCCGTCGTGGTCACCACCGTCATCGCGCATGGCTTCACCATTAATCTTGCAGCGCGTTTGTTGGGCATCAAAGGCACTTCGCGACCCGGCGTTTTGATTGTCGGATCGACGCCGTGGACGATCGCGCTGGCAAAGGAATTGTTAGCACTCAAGAGCCCGGTGATGATCGTCGATCCGAGTTGGCAAAGGCTTCGCGCGGCACGGCGCGAAGGGCTGCCCTTTTACCATGGAGAGATTTTGAACGAAGCAACCGAGCACAATCTCGACCTGACGCCTTTTCGAGTGTTGGTCGCAGCGACCGAGAATGAGGCATACAACGCGTTGGTCTGCAACGAATTTGCGCACGAGGTTGGCCGCGACAGCGTCTATCAGCTTGGTGAAAGCGCGGGAGAAGATGATCGCCATGCTCTGCC
>CAZOLE010000079.1:0-7965 GCA_964580445.1 uncultured Porphyrobacter sp. | reverse complement strand
CGCCGGGGCCGCTTTTGCGAAGGCGTTCCGCTGTACTCATTTACGCGCTCCAAAGCCGCCGCCGGTGGGTGTTCTAATCACAATCGAGTCTCCCGCCTGCACTTTTGTTTCATCGCATCCCGCCAATTCTTCGCGCGAACCGGTTGAGCGTTCCACGCTATTGCGCCCAAGCCTACCCGCTTCGCCGCCTTGTAATCCGGGTTGAGCGACCTTGCGATGATCCGACAAGATCGAAACCTCCATCGGCTCCAGAAAACGGATTGCGCGCGTCACGCCATCGCCCGCGCAATTCGCTCCCTCCCCGCCTGAGCCGCGATCAATTGCAAACTGGTCAAGCACTACGGGGTATCGCTGCTCCAAAATCTCCGGATCGGTCATGCGCGTGTTCGTCATATGGGTGTGCACCGCCGCCGCCCCATCAAAGCCGGGGCCAGCAGGTGCGCCAGAACAGATCGTCTCGTAATATTGCCGCCGCGAATCACCAAAGGTGAGGTTATTCATTGTCCCCTGGCTCGTACCGAGTTTACCCAATGCTGCGAACAAAGCATCGGTGATCGCTTGGCTGGTCTCGACATTGCCTGCGACCACCGCGGCATCATCGCTGGGATTGAGCATCGAGCCTTCATGCAGGATGATTGTGAGCGGCTTCAAACAGCCTGCGTTGAGCGGCACATCAGCATCAATCAAGCAACGAAAGACATAAAGCACCGCGGCGCGGGTTACCGCTGGTGGGGCGTTAAAGGCGCTGTCTTGCTGCGCGCTGGTGCCTGCGAAGTCGATGGTCGCAGTTTGCGAATTCAGGTCTGGTCGGATGGCAACTTGGACATGGGCACCGGAGTCCAGTTTAAGTTGGAAGTCGCCGGGATCAAGGCTGGCAATTACACGTCGAACAGCGGCCTCGGCGGCGTCCTGAATATGAGACATATAGGCTTGAACGACGTCCAGTCCATATTGCGCAACCAACGCGCCAAGTTCTTTCGCGCCGGTCGCATTCGCCGCGACCTGTGCCATCAGGTCAGCAATGTTCTGAGCAACATTGCGCGCAGGATATGCGGCTTCGGAAAGAAGACTCTCGATCCGAGCGGTTTGGAATTCGCCCTCTTCGACCAGCTTTACGTTATCGATCAGCACCCCTTCATCGCCAATAATCCGGCCCAGCGGCGACATAGAACCGGGGCTGATCCCGCCAATATCCTCGTGATGCGCGCGACTGGCGACGTAGAACAAAACCGTCGCGCCATCCTCATCAAATACCGGTGACACCACCGTTACATCGGGCAAATGCGAGCCGCCCTTGTGAGGGTTATTGTGCACGAAAGCATCGCCGGGCGCGATGGACGCACCACCCTCGATGATAGTCTTTACGCTCGCATCCATTGAACCCAAATGCACTGGAACATGGGGAGCATTCGCAACCAAATCGCCATTTGCATCAAAGATCGCGCAGGAGAAATCGAGCCGCTCTTTCACATTCACTGATTGCGATGTGTTGCGCAGTACGATCCCCATTTGCTGGGCAATCGACATGAAGAGGTTTGCGAAGATTTCCAACGTGACCGGATCATAGGCAGTGGCGGTTTTAGCAAGCGACTGTGACCTGTCCTGATGCTCAACAATTAAGCAACCTTGTGGATCGACTCTGGCGCTCCAACCCGGTTCGAGCACGATGGTCCCGGTCGCTTCAGTGATGATTGCTGGGCCTTGGATTGTGTTCCCAAAGACCAGCTTGGAGCGTTCAAATAGAGCCGCTTCATGCCACTCACCGCCGGAGAAAACCTTTGTGGTGGTCGAAGGCTGTGGCGTTCCACTCTTTGGAGATGCCTCACCGGATGCCGTATCGCATACCTCGCCGCTTTCGCTTTCGACAATCACCGTGTCGAGTACCACAGGCTTTTCCGGCGCGGCAAAGCCGAATTGTTGGACGTGCAAGCGCTCGAACGTTGCGGCCATTTCACCCGCATCTCTTAGCGGCACTTTGATCGCGGTTTCGGTGCGCGCATATCGCAAAAGCGCGCTTGTCCGATGAGTGATCGCCTCCGCGAGCACACCCTGCTTTGCCAGCGCGGCTCTTGTCTCAGCGCACAATTCATCCGCAGCCGTGCGGGCCAGCTCAATCGCTGTATCAAGCGGCGCACCGATCACCTTTTGCCGTTCTGCTTCGAGCTTTGCCAATCCCATCCCATAAGCCGACAGCACTCCAGCATGTGGGTGGATCAGGATGCGCAAAATACCAAGCCGCTCAGCCACAAAGCAGGCATGCTGTCCCCCTGCCCCGCCGAAACAATTGAGCACATAGTCCGAAACATCGTGCCCGCGCGCGGTCGAAATTTGCTTGATCGCTTGCGCCATATGCTCGTTTGCAATGGTGAGGAAGCCTTCCGCCACTTCCTCGGCCGAGCGGTCATCGCCAAGCTCTTCGGCGATGGCGGCAAAACCTTTGAGCGACGCCTCGACATCGAGTGGTTGCGACTGGTCCGCTCCGAAAATCGCAGGGAAGTGCTCAGGCGAAATCTTGCCCAGACATGCATTGATATCGGTCACGGCGAGCGGCCCGCCACGCCGATAACACGCCGGCCCCGGATCAGCGCCTGCACTTTCAGGCCCAACCCGCAAACGCCCATCCTCAAACCGCAGGATCGACCCGCCACCTGCCGCTACAGTGTGAATATCGAGCATCGGTACTCGCATCGCTGCGCCCGCGACCTCAGTTTCATACGCCTTTTCCAGCGCGCCAGCGTAGTGCGACACGTCGGTCGAAGTGCCGCCCATATCGAAGCCAATAACCTTGTCGAAACCTGCCGCGCGCGCAGTCTCGACAAAGCCGACCACCCCGCCCGCTGGCCCCGACAGGATCGCGTCGCGACCTCGGAACGCGTCGGCGTCGGTTAACCCGCCAGAGCTTTGCATAAAGAGCAATTGGCCAGGTGCGCGCGCATCGGCAAACCCGTCGGCAATCCGATCAACATAGCGGCGCAGGATCGGGGTGAGATAGGCATCCACAACGCTCGTCTGACCGCGCGGCACAAGCTTTGTCAGCGGGCTAACCTCGTGGCTGGCGGAGACTTGCTCAAACCCAATATCACGCGCGATCTCGGCTAAGCGGCGCTCGTGTTGAGTATGACGAAAACCATGCATCAGCACGATCGCGATAGCTCTCAAGCCGCTTGCATAGGCTTCTTCAAGCGCCGCGCGGGCTTGCGCTTCGTCTAAAGGCGTCTCAACCTTCCCATCGGCACGAAGGCGCTCGGTTACTTCAACGGCATGAGCATAGAGTGGCTCGGGCCTTTCAATATTGAGCGCAAACGTGGCTGGCCTTGCTTGCGTGCCAATTTCCAACACATCACCAAGCCCTTTTGTAATAGCCAGCAGAACAGGCTCACCCTTTCGCTCAAGCAGAGCATTGGTGGCCACGGTTGTGCCCATGCGGACCGAATGGATGGCTTGGAAGGAAAGCTGCGCGTCGCCGGTTAACTCGCGCATTCCGTGCAGAGCGGCATCCTCATAGCTTTCGGGATTTTCCGAAAGGTGTTTGCTCGTGAAAACTTCGCCGCCCGGCGCGCGCGCGACAATATCGGTAAAGGTCCCGCCACGGTCGATCCAAAACTGCCATTGCCCGGTGTCGCCCGCGCCGTGCTTTCTTACCATGTTCGCTTGCATGAAACAGCAGGCGCGCTTTGGCAAATTATGAGTTAGACTTGGTCGCCTAGTGCCGCTTTCAAGTCCTCCAACCACGGCTCAAATGGCTTCCACGCCCCTTGCCCTTTGCGGTTGATCGGCTGACGCACTTGCTCACTCGAAGCGGTGCGAACCGCGCGGTCGGTCTTGTGAAAGGCAAGGCATGCATCTTCAAATGGTACACCCAAGAATTCGAGCATTCGCCGGGTCTGTCCCTCAAGATCGTCAAGAACGTCTTCGTGTTGGACGCGCAAAACCTTTCCGGGAAGGACCGCGTCCCAATGGTCCATCAGATCGACATAGTCGGCGTAATAACGCCCTACTTCGTGCAGGCCGTATGTGAACTCTTGACCTTGCGCGAAGAGTTGCTTGAAGCCCGAGAAGCAGCAATCGAGCGGTGCGCGGCGTGCATCGATGATCTTGGCATTGGGCAGGATTAAGTGGATCAGCCCTATATGGCGAAAATTGTTCGGCATTTTATCGATAAAGAACGGCGCGCCTTGGCGATGTACTTGTGTGCTTTCGATGAAATGCTGGCCGAACTTCGCGAAATCATCGGCCGTCAGATCATGCAGGTTTGCAGGATACAGAGATTGCCCCGCTTTCCGCCCGCGCAAGCGGTGCGCGAGCGCTAGGATATCCGGTAGTTCGAGCGTCCCGTCAATCTGCGAATGACTGGCCAAGATTTGCTCAAGCAGTGTTGAACCAGCGCGCGGTAGGCCTAGGATAAAGATCGGATCGGGCGCCTCATGCCCAACCCCCTCATGCTTCTTAAACAGATCGGCGGTGCACAATTCCTTTTGGCGCGCCAATTCTTCGCTCATCCCGTCCGCACTGTAGCGGGTTTGTGCGCGTTTGAGCGCATTGCCTTCCTCGTAGTGAGCAAAGCTGGTTTCATAATCTCCGCGATCTTCCAACGCTTTGCCCAGCGCAAAGGCAATATGGACGCGATCCATAAACGCCAGATCTTGCCGAGTCGCTTGCGCGCGCATCGCATCGATTTCACTGTCAGTGAAACGATAGGTCTTAAGGTTGGCGAGCGCGTAGTAAGCGTCACCGTGATCGGGTTTCACAGCAAAGGCTGAGCGATAACTGGCAACCGCGTCTTCCTGTTGCCCCATGGTTTTAAGCGCATGCCCTTTGCTAGTCAGCGTCGCATGGTCACCGGGTAGTTTGTCCAACACTTGGTCGAACAATTTGAAGGCACGCTCATACTCGCCCGCCTGCATACATTCGATTGCAAGGCGCGATTGGAACACTGGGCTTGTAGGGTCGCGCCTATAAAGCGCTTCAGCTTCTTCGCACGCTTTGGTCGATTTCTGGCGGCGTCGCAGCATGTCGATATAGTCCAAGCGCAGCTGCACATTGTCAGGTTCAAAAGTCACCGCACTTTCGAGGAGAAATTCGGCATCGTCCAGAATGCCCAACTCCGCGCCAATCCGGGCCAGCAATCGCATTCCTTCGACGTCGCGTGGGTTCTGTCTGAGGTAAAGGCGGCAGATTTCCTCCGCACGCAGCAAACGCCCTTCGTGAAGGTGATTGGTCACCGCGATCAATTCGCGCGGAAGGGTGCGCAGCCGTTCAAACTGCGCCTTGGCCGTCGTCGCGACTTCTCCCTGTCCCAATTCAGTTGCCAGCCTAGCTTGCTCGCGCCAACTAGCCTCAAGCGCGGGATTGAACTGCGTCGCCTGCGCAAATCCAGCCAATGCCCCTGCAGCATCACCGCGCGCCAAGGCGAGATGACCTTCTTCTTGCCACGCGCGGCCATATTCAGGCATCGCTGCATGGAGCCGGGTAAGACAGGCTGCAGCATCCTCAAACCGTTTGAGATAACGGCACGCGACCGCCGCCATATACAGCGCTTCTCCATCGCTTGGAGCATCCGCAAGCACCGCATTGGCCAGCGTCAGACCTTCGTCAAAGCGTCCGGCTTGCATCGCGCGTTGCGCGGAATTGAGCTGTTCATCGCGTGTCGCCATATCGGGTTTATGCCTTGCAAAGCAAAACGGCGGAAGCAAGCCTTGTACTCGCTCCCGCCGTTTCTTTTTCAGTCAGTCCCGATCAGTAGCTGAACGATACTCGCGCACCGACCGTTTGCGGACGGTTGGTGATGATACGTTCACGGTCATTGCCGAATACTCCGGAAACTTGCGCCCGTTCATCGCTGAGGTTCTCGCCGAAAATCTCAAACGTCCAATCGTCCTTCTTGATGCCAACGGCCAAACCAAACAACGTGTAGCTGTCTAGCTCAATCTTATTGATCTCAACGATGTCGGTGAATTTCGACGCAGAATAACTCACTTGCGGCTGCAAGAAGCCTTCGATGTCGTTGGTGACATCCCATTCATAACGAACGCGCAGATTGCCTTGGAACGAAGGTGCAAATGCTAGTTCTTCGCCCTCAAGCACATCGTTGGTTGGCGTCAGAACTTCAGTGATCTCGGTATCGAGGATTGAGAAAGCGCCTGCAATCGTTAGCCCCGGAACCGCATAAGGTGCGATGATAAAGTCGGCTTCGACGCCGTAGATTTCGGCATTCGCGGCATTATCCGAGAAGAACAGGTTCGTGATGCTTGGATCAAAAATCTGCGTTTGCAGATTGGTGATGTCCACGAAGAACGCGCTACCATTGAAGCGGAACTGACCATCCAAGAGGTCAAGTTTCCAACCCAATTCGTAGTTTTTAACTTCATCAGAATCGATCGAGAATGGAACGCTAAATCCATTCGGACCTTGTGCCCCGCCTGGACGGTTCAAGAGACCCGGACGGAAACCCTCCGAATAGGTCGCATAGAACAGCGTATCCTCTGTTGGCGTAAGCGTAACCGTACCTTTGACGATCACACCATCGGTGGACGCGGTATCGGGAGCCCGAAGCGATGCAAATACCTGTGCCGCTTGTGCCGGGTTGAGGCCAGCTGCTTCGATATCGGCAAGCGTGTCGTTCAAATCAAACGTTTGACGCAAGGTCGCGTCGCACGATCCGATAAAGGTGAACTCACCATCGCCATCGAACAGGTCGCTGATGTTAGTGCCGAATGCGTTCGCATCCTGGGCAGCGCCAGAATTACAGAACGAACCATTGGCGCTTCCTTCGAAGTCCACTTCGACATCAAAATAACGCGCGCCAAAGGTCGCTGTCAGCAGGTCCGGTACAATGTCAAAACTGGCTTCGCCAAACAGCCCAAGCTGCTCATCCGTGCGGCGAATATCGTTACGGAAGATAGTCGTTGCAGGGAATGGGCCGGGATCCGAGAAGAACCCTGTAGTCTGTGGGAAGTTGGCCGCAAACGGACCGAAAGGATCCGCAAGAACGTTCCCCGGATAGGCAAAATCAACACGCTCTTCGAGTGAAAGGTCGGAGTAGAAACCGCCTGCGGTGACGCGGAAACGCCAATCTTCAGGAGTGCTGAAGCGCAATTCCTGAGTGAACACCTCAGTTTGACTGAATGAATTCACAAACAAGTTTGGTGCTTGGCAGGTACCGCTTGGCGCAGCTGCGCCCGGGTAAGTCACCGATCCATCACAGATGTAATATGGCAAATATTGACCAACGAAGAGGTAGTCGGTGTAATCCGCACGTTGATCGCTCGTTCGTTCAGTGAATGCGCCAGTGTAAATTACGTCGAGGAACGCCAAGCGCCCTTCGATAGTCCAGCTGGTGTTGGCGAAATCGTCTTCCAAACGATCTTCCTCAAACCGCTCGATCTCGAGGTTGTCCAAACCGCCCAATTCCGGATCGGCAAAGAACACACCATCGCTTTCGAGGTTTTGGCGTTGATGAGAAACGCTCACTGCCCAGTCGGGAACGGGTTCCCAAAGGGCGCTGACACGGAAACCGGAATAGGTCGTGTCGTTGAAGTCTTCTTGCGCAATTCCTGCATTATCAGCTTGCAAGAAAGTGACGCCGCTCAAATCATCCGTCGATTGGAAACCAGCCCGGTTCGCAGAAACGGGCACGCCGTTCTCGCGCACGAAACCTTCTGGACGGAAACGCCCGCTTTCAGTCAAGTCAATCGTGCCTGGAACGTTATCGATATAGCCGCCCTGATCATCAAGATAGACAACGCCGCGCACGGCAAAATTGTCTGTGACCGGCACGTTGACCACACCTTCGGCTTGATAGCTGCTTTCACCACTGCGCGTGAAGGACACACCCGCAGAGAATGAAGCGCTAAAGCCGCTCAGGTCCGGTTTGTTGGTGATGAGGCGCACAACGCCTGCTTGCGAACTGGCACCAAACAGCGTGCCTTGTGGGCCAGAGAGGACTTCGATCCGCTCCAAGTCAGC
>CAZOLE010000078.1:0-8057 GCA_964580445.1 uncultured Porphyrobacter sp. | reverse complement strand
TTGGTGAACAACGTCTGCGGCGGGGCCTTTGAAAGGCACTTGGCCTTCGATCCCTTCGGGCACGAGCTTTTGCTGCGAGATATCCTGCTGGAAATAGCGGTCCGCCGATCCGCGCGCCATCGCGCCAACACTGCCCATGCCGCGATAGCTTTTGTAGCTGCGCCCTTGATAAAGGAAAACCTCGCCGGGACTTTCAGCGGTGCCGGCGAGCATTGAGCCGACCATCGCCGAAGATGCGCCTGCCGCGAGTGCTTTTGCCATATCGCCGCTAGTGCGCAGGCCGCCATCTGCAATCACTGGAACGCCAGATTTAGCCGCCTCTTTTGCGCTTTCCATCACAGCGGTCAGTTGCGGCACGCCTACACCAGCGACCACGCGAGTGGTGCAGATCGAACCGGGGCCGATGCCGACCTTCACAGCATCTGCGCCCGCATCAATCAAGGCGCGCGTCGCTTCCGCAGTCGCTACGTTGCCTGCGATGACTTGCACTGAATTGGAAATAGCTTTCACCCGCTCTACCGAGCGAGCGACATCTTTGTTGTGCCCATGCGCGGTGTCGATAATCACGACATCGCATTCGGCATCAATCAACGCTTCGGTACGCTCAAAGCCCTTCTCACCCACTGTGGTAGCTGCCGCGACCCGCAAACGCCCCGCACTGTCCTTGGTTGCATTCGGGGAATTGACTGCCTTCTCCATGTCTTTGACGGTGATCAGGCCAATGCACTTATAGGCATCATCAACCACCAACAGCTTTTCAATTCGGCGCTGGTGAAGGAGTCGTCGTGCATCCTCTTGGATTGTCCCGAGTGGAACAGTCGCAAGATTGTTCGTCGTCATCAATTCGCGAACGGGCTGCGCTGGATTCTCAGCAAAGCGTACATCGCGATTGGTCAAAATGCCAACCAACTTGCCAGCATCATCCGTCACCGGAATACCGCTGATCTTATTCTGCTCCATGATCGCTTGCGCTTCGCCCAACTCAGCATCGGGGCGAATTGTGATTGGGTTGATCACCATACCGCTTTCAAAGCGTTTGACCGCTCGCACCGCCGCGCATTGATCGGGCGTTTCAAGATTGCGGTGCAGCACGCCAATCCCGCCAAGCTGCGCCATGACAATAGCCATGTCAGCCTCGGTCACAGTATCCATCGCAGCGGAAAGCACCGGAATGTTGAGCGCGATATCGCGGGTCAGCTTGGTTCGGGTGTCCGCCATTGACGGTAGAACGTTGCTTTCGGCCGGGCGCAGAAGCACGTCATCAAAGGTTAGGCCGAGGGGGATATCCATGTGCACCAGACTTTCTATGCAAGAAGCGAATCGTGCACGTCCCTGTAGGGCGGGTTGAGCCTGCGCGCTAGAGGATCAGACGCGCTATCCGCCGTCTGCTTGCTTTGATGCGGGGTATGTATTCCTATTCAAGACCCTTCGCAGCAATTCCTCGTGCAGCAAAAGGTCATCAACTGCCCCGCCCAATTCCAGTCCCTCGGCTTCATCGGAAGCGCGGTGGTAATCGCCCGAAAGGTACGTTTCAGCAATATCGCGTGAACCAAGCGCGCTGGAAAGCATGACCGTCGGAATGCCCGCATCAAGCAGCGCCCAACCATCTTGTCTGCGCACAAAACTCTCTGCCAATGCGCGATCACCAACTTCGCGCTTTGTCTGAGCGATGACGTCTAGGACCAGCGTGTCGAGCGGTGTCCGCCCTTCCCCAATAAAACCAATCGGGGAAGCCGCCGGAGCTAGTGCGACAGTGTCAAAGTTGAACCCCGCGACAAATTTTTCGCGCGGAATTGGCGGCGCTTCGACAAAAGCCTGCGCACCAAACAGCCCTGATTCTTCTGCCGTTGTCGCGAGCACATAGATGTCCCGGTCATGAGGACCGATTGCCGCCAAGCGCCGAGCAAGTTCAAGCATCACAGAAATGCCGCTCGCATTGTCGACCGCGCCATTGCAAATGCGATCCTCGGCTTCCGGTGGTCCACATTCACCAAGATGATCCCAGTGACCCAACATCAAGACCGCGCCGGCGTTCGGCACTGAACCAGGCAGCCGACCGATCACGTTATGGCTCGTAAATTCGCGGCGCTGCGAAGTTGCCTCAACGGTCGCTTTTGCACTCAATGTTACCGGAGAGAATTCCTTTTCATCGGCACTACCACTCAACTTAAGCCAAGTGTCATCGCCAAGGACACGGGCGAGCGCGGAATCTGAGACAAAACCGCCAAAGAATTCTTGTTCCTCGCTTGCGCGAGAGAGGTTTTCGCGCCCTATCGCACGGCGATAATTGTTTATGCGTGATGCGTTATCAAGCGTCGTGAGGATCGCTGCGGGGCGTTTGCTGCCAAGAATTTCACGCCGCTGCGGGCTTTTACCCGGCTCACCCAACATGATGACGACTTTGCCAGCCACAATTTCGTCGGCAATATCCTCCGCTTCATAGCCAACGAAAACAACATCAGCGCCCTCTGCAAAATCGCGCGCGCGGTTCGTAAAGACAACGGCTTCGTCAGGCTCCAATTCGAGCGATTTACCTCCAATCTCAAATGTCACAGAACCTGATTGTGGTCGCACACTGACAAGCTCGACCGGCGCGCGCCACGCATTGCCGGGATCATTGGTGCCCGATTCGAAACCGGCGGCTTGCAGGTTAGATATGATATAGTCCGTGGTCAGCCGCTCTCCTGCGGTGCCGGGTTTGCGACCACCATACTCGTCGCTCGCCAAGACGCGGATATCGCGCATCAAGGTGGTTTCAAGCGCTGCGCGCTCTGTTGCAGAGATGCTCGCCAGCGGGGCTTTTGCACAGCCAGCCACGACGAAGCTGAGCAGCGCCGCACAAACCAAACGTTGGATGATATGGTTCATTCTGCGGTCCAGCCCCCGTCAATGCTCCAGTTTGCACCGGTCACATTGCCCGCTTCCTCACGACACAAGAACGCGGCAAGCGCGCCCACTTCATGCGGTTGGACAAATTTCTTCGTCGGTTGTTTGGCAAGCAACACGTCGTTGATCACCTCTTCCCGGCTCAACCCGCGTGCTTCCATAGTGTCCGGGATTTGCCCTTCGATCAGCGGTGTCCAGACATAGCCGGGCGAAACACAATTGGCGGTAACACCGCTTTGCGCCAATTCCAGCGCCACGGTCTTGGTAAAGCCGGCGACGGCGTGTTTGCTGGCATTGTAAGCGCTCTTGAATGGCGAGGCAGTCAGCGAATGCGCGCTGGCTGTGTTGATGATCCGTCCCCACCCTTTTTCTTTCATCGCAGGCACTGCGAGCCGGGTTGTGTGAAAAACCGCCGAGATATTGAGCGCGATCACAGCATCCCATTTCTCTGTCGGAAAATCTTCGACTGGCGATACATGCTGCATCCCGGCATTGTTGACGAGAATATCAATCGACCCAAGCGACTGCATCATCGCTTCGATAGCCTCGGGATCGAGCAGATTTGCGCCGTTGAACTCGGCTCCTAAGTCATCGGTCAGTTTGGAAATCTCATCCGGATCGCCAAGCCCATTGAGGACGATATCTGCGCCTTCGGCGCGCAGCGCCTGCGCAATCGCCAAGCCAATTCCGGATGTCGATCCGGTGACCAGCGCACGCTTACCCTTGAGGTACATCGCCAACTCCTTCTAATACATACAAGCTTTTGCCAACTGAGCGCGCTGTGTCCAGCTAATTTGCGCAGCTTGAGGAGCGACAGCGCGAATAAGAGGAGGGTCAGTCCGTGCGACTTAAACGGTTCGATACATCAAAGATCAAAGTACGCGGGGCCGATGGACGGCGTATGCCGGGCGGGCGCGCAGGCGGCGTTGGTTGCGGCGGGATTATCGTTGTTTTGATCGGCGCTTTGGTTTTCGGCGCTGACCCGGCGCAAATGCTGCAATTGGTTGGCGGGGCTGATGGGCAAAGCACCATGCAGTCTCAGCCTGCAGACAATCTCTCAGAAGAACAACGCTGCACCGCAGGTCCCTTTGCGGAGGAAACCTGCAACGCTCTGGCAAGCCTCAACGAAACTTGGGAACCGATCTTTGCGAGTTCGAACATCCCGTTTGAGCAGCCGGAGCTTGTCTTGTACCCATCCGGTCCGGTCAACACCCGCGGCTGCGGCAATGCCTCATCCGCAGCTGGACCGTTCTACTGCCCGGCAGACATGGGCATCTATATCGACACCACTTTCTTCACGGTGATGGAGCGTCAAATGGGTGCAGGCGGCGATTTTGCACGCCTCTATGTCATGGCACACGAATACGGCCATCACATCCAAAACCTTGTCGGCACAAATCGCAAAGTGCGTCAGTTGCAGCAAAGCAATCCAAGGGCGAGCAACCAATTGCAGGTCCGCATGGAGCTGCAAGCCGATTGTTATGCGGGCGTGTGGGCAGGCAAGAACCGCGACCGGATTGAATCAGGCGACATGGAAGAAGGGCTGCGCGCTGCCAGCGCGATTGGCGATGACACCATTCAACGCCGCGCTGGCCAAAGGGTGAAGACGGAGAATTTCACGCATGGCTCCAGCGCTCAACGCATGGAAGCGCTGCGCAGTGGCATACAGAGCGCGGATAGCTCTGTGTGTGACGTTTATATGGACTTCTGAGACCCGAAAAAGCAAAGGCCGGAGCGAACCTGAAACGGTTCACCCCGGCCCTCTTTTCATCACGAAGCTTGATCAGGTTGGAATGCCAACCGTCCCGCTATCATCAGCCACCGGTTCAACCGGCGTGGTCAGGTTCACCTTCGACCACTCAATCTTGCGTGTCGCATACATGACGCCTGCCAGCGCGACGAACAGCATCAACGATCCGATCACTAGCGACCATGCTTCGAGATTGAGCAGGACATAAAGCACAGCGTAAAGCCCAGCGAGCAAAGCGGCGATAAAGCCCGCGCGACGCCACCCGCCCAACACCGCAGCGCTATAACTGGTAAGGAGGCCAATGATCGCGCCGCTTGCGACAATGTAAGCGAGCGCAAAGCCGATCAGCTCTGCAAATGCGAGCAGCATGACAAAGAACAAGATCAGCCCTGCCCCGGTCAGCAGATACTCAGCCGTCGCGACCCTTGCGCCCGCTACGATGTCGAACATCAAGAAAGCAAGGAAGGTAAAGCCGATAAACAGGAACCCGTATTTGATCGAACGTTCGACCCGTTTGTATAGGTCCACCGGTTCAATCAGCCGGATCGTCGCAATCTCCGTTCCTGCGGGGTCAACCACTTCGCGAGTGGCGTAATCGGCATGATTGTCAGACGAAGCCAACGGGAGGCCAGGCGCCGATTTGCTGACCAAGGATTGGCCCAGCGCAAGGTTGGATATTGACCACTTTGCTTTGAAGCCATTGGCATCGACCTGTTTGTCGGCATCGCTTGGCAAAAAGCCTCCGGCAAAACTGGGATGCGGCCAGCTTGAGGTCACGGCAAAGTTTGTTTCTTCGCCGCGCGGCATCATGCTGAACGCGCTGCTTCCGCGTAGACCATAGGCAAAATCGAGCGCAATCGGCTCGCCTTCGCTCCAATCGACAAAGGCGTGAACTCCGGTTCCTTCTTGTGAGTTGCCAAGCCCCGGTTTCAGCACCAGCGCGTCCCCTGCCAGCGACAGTTTAGCATCGGTTTGCAGGCCGCGCGGGTCAGAAATCGGCAATTGGAGAACCGCATCTTTGAGCTGCAATTGATCAGCCTGCACACCAAGGCGCTCTAAGTCTTCGGGCATAACGAAGCGCGCCTTGCCTTTGATCTGCGCGTCGTAGACCACCGATTTGTGGATGATCCCGCGAGAGCGCACTTCCGGATTTATGTCCGTTTCAAGCGACTGCGAACTGGGAGATATATAGAGCAATTCCCGCACTTGAGAACGGCGGGTGACATTCTTCCCATCCACCACTTCAGTGGTGTCGCGCGTGGTCAGATAAGGCACTACCAAAAGAGGACCGGAAACGGTTTGCGGTCCCGCCCATGCGGCAGTTACCGATTCTTGCGCAATGCGCGCTTGATGCTGTCGGTCCGCGACCAACAGATATACCATCGCCAATGGAATAATCAGCAAAAAGCCGACAATTCCGACCAGCACTAACTTAACTCCGGGACTTCGCTCTTGAGACATCTCATCCTCCTATTTGTGAGACGAAACGTTCTGTGAGAACGATGAACTGAATTACACATGAACCCACATAATGAAAAGCGGCAGATCGCAATTGCGCGATCCGCCGCTCTCTTCTCATCCGAACCGGGTCAGTCCGGATGCAAGGTCGATAAAGGGCTCAGGATTCCAGCTCAGACCATCGCTCAATTTGTTCATCAAGCGACCTGAGGATGCGTTTGCGGGTACTTTTCGGGATATTTGAATTGTTTTCAATCCGAGATCGCGCTTGCTCAAGACCAGTGAGCGCGTGCGCAAAAATCTTGGCTTCGCAGACATGGATTTCTTTGACCATGTCTTCGCTTTCAATGACTGTGACGCCCTCGGCATCGCGCTGGTTGCAATCAACTTTGACAATTGTCGTTTGATCCTCGCCCGGAGACAATTCGATTTGCACCCGCGCTTCTTCAACGATCATTGCATTCTTGATCGCTGGCTCTGCGTCTTCGAGGGTTTGTTTGGCCTCACGGATTAGCTCTTCCAATTCTTGTTCGCTAATCCGCTCCCCGCGATTGACCACTTTCACCGTGTGAGTGCGTGTAAGGGTCTTTGCGTCCTCTGACCCTTCCTTGACTGCTTCGGTTGCCTCACCATCGCGAATGATGATGACCTTCGTGGTTTGCGCCTTGACCTCTTCATCCAGATCGGGATCAATCGACTCAATGGCTTGCATAGCAAGGGGAAGCGGTGGCTGCGGTGCTGCGGGAACTGCGGGCACATTGCCACCTGCGTAAGCGACAAGCGGGGCATTGGGAGCTGATGGAACGGCATCCTTGGCAAAAGTCATCGATGCGGTCAGCGGCAAAGCCATCAAACCAGCGCCCAGAATGGCGCGTCCAGCAATCTGGCGACGGAGAGAATGGTCAGTCATAGTCAAGATCCTCAAACGGTGAACAATCGACTTTTCGCCCAACACGGGACAAGCCATAGGTGCAGCAAGCGCGAGATTTGGCCCCGTCGCAAAGCCAGCGATTAGGTTGGCATAGGCGGCGCGCTCTTCGGCAGGCTTCGCCGCAACAACACGTGCATCACAGGCGGCCTCTTGATCACGGCGAAGCGCTAGCCAGCCATAGCGACTCAGCGGATTCCACCAATGCAAGGCAAACAACGGCTGTGCGATCATATTGATCAGCAAGTCATAACCACGATGATGCGCCAACTCGTGATCCAGCGCGAGGTCACGCGCCATCCGGTCAGGTTGGGCCATAAAGTCGGGCGGCAGTGCAACAACTTTGTCGACCACGCCGAATGCAAGCGGGGCGCGTGTGCCCGACGTTTCGACAATGCGCACTGCGCCCGACCTTCCAACTTCGCGTGCCCCTTCCAGCAATAGACCGCGCAGTCGGAAGTAAGATGAAAACCGCATGCCGATGATAATGGCGGCGCCAATGAGCCACACCGCGATGCCGATCTCAAGCCAGGGTACAAGCTCAAGTGAAAGCATCGAGGAAATTGGTGTGGACACATCAGACGCCGCCTCCATCGAGCCCGAAACCGCCTCTTGTGTCGCAACTGGAGTGACGGGATCGTGGATTAGTTGTGTGACGGAGTTAGAAACGGGGCTGAGTGGGTCAGAAGGAGACATCCAAGCAGGCAAATGAATGGGCGGCATCACAAGCCGCAGCATCGGCAGCGCCCAAAGGGCATACGCGGCTTTTGCGCCAAACCACTGCGAGACTGGACGGCGTATCAACAAGACCAACGCAATCAGAGCGGCGGTCCAAACCAGTGTATCAAGAAGCCAATCGGTCATTGCTTTAGCTCCTTTAAGAGAGCCTCAATTTCGGCCAGATCATCCTCGGTCAACGCTTCGGTCTCTGCGAGATGCGCAACCAATGATGCCGCGCGTCCACCGAACAGGCGATCGACTAACCGGCGCGATTCTCCGCCCACGTAGTCAGAGCGCTCGATCATCGGGCTATAG
>CAZOLE010000077.1:0-8064 GCA_964580445.1 uncultured Porphyrobacter sp. | reverse complement strand
AGCCAGAATTGGGTGGTCAAGGCTCGCATAGTCGCTGGGATTCATAGTCATAAATGTATGAAACTCGCGCGTAAACTGAGCCTGATCGTGATAATCTTGGTCCATCGCTTCTGTCCAACGCGTGCCTTGATGCAGCATGAAACTGGTTAGGCTGCGCATAAAGCGTTGACGCCGCATCAGCAGCTTTGGTGTAAACCCGAAATAGCGCCCGCACACACGCTCAAGTGTGCGAACGCTCATCGCGCAGGCATTAGCCAGCTCGCTCACTTCGGTGAAGGAGCCGTCGACAAGCGCTTCGTGCACTTTGACAATCTTTGGCTCATCACGGTTGGGCCGCATCAACCGTCCCATAGTGGCTACAATTGCATTGAATTGATCTTCGACCTTAGCATCCGGATCGCACAGCACATCACTAAGCGAATCAAATTTCACAAAAGCGGGGTGCTTGGCTCCATCGCAAAGGATGTTTGCAAGCTCAGACGCTGGGGCATCAACAAAACGCGCCCAGCCCAGCGGCAAAAACCCAATCCCCCACATTCGCGACTTACCCAGCTCAAACTTGCAAGGCAGCGAACTGGGTCCAGTTGCATTGAGGCGAAGGTGCCTGACATTGGTGTCGCCGATCCGCGCCACTGGTCCGCGCCCTGCGAAAAACCGGATATTGCCCCACTCGGGTTGGAGACAATCGCGCAGCACCTCGCCTTCCGGCAGATCTAGATCAAGCGTGTAGAAACTGGTGAAGCACCCATCAAACTGGGCGGGCGGAGGATAAAACTCGGCCCGCACGCAATCGGCCGAATCCCCAACACTCTCTGGATCGCGCATATCCCCCATGAAAGCTTATGTGCGCGAACGGGAGAATTCTGACAAGCAAATTGGCGCGTTTTTACAAATTTCTCTGCAACCAAAACGGGCGCCAAGCTTTCGCCCAGCGCCCGCTAATACTCTGGAATTTCGCTGAAAAGCTTACGCTGGAAGCGCTGCTTTCGCTTGAGCGATGACAGATTTGAACGCTGCTTCTTCGTTCATAGCCAAGTCCGCCATGACTTTGCGATCCAGCTCAATCCCTGCAAGCTTCACGCCGTGCATGAACTGCGAATAGGTGAGGCCTTCAGCACGGACAGCTGCGTTGATGCGTTGGATCCAAAGCGCGCGGAAAGACCGCTTCTTCGCTTTGCGATCGCGATAGGCATATTGACCAGCCTTCTCGACCGCTTGGCGAGCGATGCGGATCGTATTCTTGCGACGACCGCGATAACCTTTGGCTTGTTCGAGGACCCGCTTGTGCTTGGCCCGGGTGGTAACACCGCGTTTAATGCGTGGCATATTCGTATATCCTTATGTTCGTTTGGGGCTCCGTGCCATCCGATCAATTAAGCCCGTAGGGCGCCCATTTCTTGATCGTCTTTGTATCGGCGTCAGAAATGACATCGGTGCCGCGGTTCTGGCGGATATACTTTGCGTTATGGCTGATCAGACGGTGACGCTTACCAGCGACGCCGTGTTTGATCTTGCCAGTTGCGGTGATTTTGAAGCGCTTCTTCACACCGCTTTTGGTCTTAAGCTTGGGCATTTTCATCTCCTTTAAAGAGACACATTGGACCAGCCCTGGCAGCCCTTGTCGCCAGGCCGGACTCACAATCTGTGTCGTAGAAGAGCGCGCACATAACGAATTGGGGCTAAGATGCAAGTGATTCTGGGCGCTTTGTAGCTGGTGCCGCGATAGGAGATGATGGTCTTGAGTTGGCCATCGCAGGGGTTACGCCATTCATAGGCGATGGCGCAGAAACCGGCTGCCACTGCAGATTGCGTGATATCATCTGCGATGACTGTCGCATTTCCGATCCTGCGACCGATTTCGTCCTGCCCGGCGGTGCTATCGCCCTCGTTGAGCAGAATGCCCTGGCCGTAACCTCGATTGTAAGCGTCAAGAGCGAGCAATGACAAAAAGACATCACGATTCATTGAATCACTCCAACTGAGAAACTGTTTTGCGAAAGACTGTTTGCGAACCTGTTGACTGCGTCGATCCGCCTCAATCGGTTGCCGTCGAGCATCTTGTCAAAATACTGAGGCAGCCACCCCAACCGCTCTTCAATCCCGGTTGTGACTGGATCGTTGGTCAGCTCGACCGTGATCCGTTTCAGCGTCACGCCCTCACCAAAACTCGCAGCCAGATCATCCGGGTCCACCCGCGCAACGCTGGTCGGGTCTGCTTCATCGCCAAAGGCAACCAACATCGGATAAGCGGACCGCTCTTCGAGATGTCCGACTGCTGGCCACATGCGTGGCAGCGTGTATTCGCCTTTCATCTCCAACACATCATCCGCTGCATCAATCACGCTCTGCTTTTGGGTGGAGCAAGCAGGATATAGATACGGCCAGCCCAGTTCACGTCATTGTCTGAACGCAGGAGCGCATAGAGCGTTTTTGAGCCGGGCAGATCAACCGCCACCGCTTCGCCGCGAACGCGCTGTTGCACGCCAACGCCGCTACCCGGATCAGAACCCAGTCAGTAGGCGGTTTGCTGCACTTCAATTACGCTGGAGCCGGTCTTCACCCCGTCGGGCGTGTCGACCTCAACGGTCAGGCGATACCGATAATCCGGCGTTGCATCCTTGGCAAAGCAAGCGCTGACGCTGAGCGCAGCGACCAAACACAGCAAACTGGAAATAAAACGCGGCATCGTCACGACCTCTTAGCTGAAGTCATCAAGTACTCGCATGAAATGATTGTGGATTGGTATCCGAAATTCCCGGCGCTTGGAAAGCTCCGGGCTACCTAACCCATCGCGTCCAGCACATCTTCGAGCCGCGCCGGATCGCCCAAGGCCAACACTGTCCCATCTGACCCAGCATCCAGCGGATTGCCTTGCCAATCGGCCATCATCCCGCCAGCCCCCTCAACCACCGGCACCAGCGCCGCGTAGTCATGGACCTTCAAGCCGGTCTCTATCACAAGGTCCAAATGCCCGCTCGCGAGCAGGGCGTAATTATAACAATCCCCGCCATAGACCGGCCAAGGACGCTTGGGATAGGCGGCGGAGACAACGCGCAAATAGGCGTCAGCTTCGGCTTCGCTGAAGCAATGCGGGCTGGTGGTGGCGACCGACATACCTTCAAAGGTCGGGCAAGCGCGGGTGCGCACAGGTTTGCCGTTAAAGGTTGTCCCTTCGCCGACGGCGCCGACCCAGCGTTCTTTCTGGATGGGTTGATCGATCACGCCAAGCACTGGCCAGCCATCCTGACACAGAGCGATCAGCGTCCCGAAAATCGCGCGCCCCGCAACGAAGCTTTGCGTGCCGTCAATCGGATCAAGAACCCACTGCCGCCCGGCGCCTTCATTGCGGGTGCCGTACTCCTCGCCGATGATCCCATCATCGGGGTAAACCTCTTCGATGATCGCGCGCATCGCCGCCTCAGCCGCACGATCAGCCTCCGTCACCGCGGAGTGGTCAGCTTTCACCTCCGCTTCCCAGTTCCCGCGAAACAACGGCACAATCGCTTCACCCGCCGCATTGGCAAGCCGTTGCGCCAGTTGGATGTCTTCTTGGGTCATAAATGTCCATTCTGTACTATGGGCGAGTAAAAACCGGCACTAGGACGCACGCGGGGGAAGTCAAACACCATCAAATCTTATGGAGTGTGATCTCTATCACGCGTTTTGTACGCAATAGTGTATAGTTAGATCTGCGGACCGGTTGCAAACGAGTCGCAGTGACTAAGGAGGCGAGTTCTTTTGGGGGCGCAGACCGTTATTAGACGGCCAATCAAAGGGGTGACAGCACGTTCGGGTACAACCCGGACTGGAATGCCGCTGTCGCTTAACCGTGCGCCTGCCCATGACCTTGACCCCTGGATTGCTCGCATTGTTGTGGCTCGGGTTGAAACCACACCCGATTTCGAAGCGGATTGCGGGCTGTGCAATGACATTGCCTTCCAACGCTTACTGATGGGGGGTGAATGGATTGCCGAGACCGCAGATGGGAAGCGCCGCTTCGGTGCAGAGCCGATTCTATTAGGCCCGCATTCCCGTTATATGCCAGTTCGCTGCACAGGACCGATGTCGGCACTCGGGATTGGATTTCGGCCGGGAGCCTTGCGCAAACTACTGAACCGCGATGTCGGCTCGCTTATCAATCGGATCGAACCCGGAGACCCTTTTGAGCTGTTGACACATGGCGGCGCCGCGCGCTTTGCCAAAGATGCGAGCGTCGATGATTGGGCTGATTCACTGGAAGAGACGATGCGCGACTTTATCAAGCGCACACAGCCCCGGCCGCCCGACGAGCTTAGCACCGCATTCGAGTTTGCGAGCTTTGCCGATCCCAATATGTCACCCGGTCTGTTTGCAGAGCAACAAGGGGTAAGCCTGCGCACAGTGGAGCGGACCGTACGCCGTGATTTCGGGATGACGCCGCGCATGGTCCTGCGCCGCGCCAGAGTGCTGGATCTTGCCGCACAATTGCTAGGCGTGGGGGACCAATCGGAAGAAACCGAGTTCATCATGCGATACTTCGACCAGTCGCATGTGATCCGCGAGTTTCAGACGTTCTTTGGCTGCACGCCGCGTGCCTTCCGTGCAGAGCCGCGTATGCTGCTTACCATCAACCTTGAAACCCGCGCAGCGCGACGTTTGGAGGAGCTGGATCGGATTGCGCCGGGTGAGACCCGCCCGTGGCAAGGCGAGACCGCCGCTTAAACCGTTAAGCCAGCCGCTCAAGTCAGCGGTCAATCAAACAGCGAGCTGACCGAGCTTTCATCTGCAATCCGACGGATTGCTTCACCCACCAAGGGTGCAATCGGCAGGATGCGAATTGTGTCGGAAGCCTCGGCCGCCTCGGTTGGACGGATGGAGTCTGAGATCACCAGCTCTTTCAGCTTGGACCCATTAACCCGCGCAACTGCACCGCCCGACAACACGCCATGCGTGATGTAAGCGGCGACTGACTTTGCGCCGTTCTCAAGCAGTGCTTCGGCGGCGTTGCACAACGTGCCACCGGAATCGACAATATCATCAATCAACACGCAATGGCGTCCAGAAACATCGCCAATGATGTTCATCACTTCGCTTTCGCCTGGCCGATCGCGGCGTTTATCAACGATAGCGAGCGGCGCATTGTCGAGCCGTTTGGCAAGCGCGCGTGCGCGCACCACACCGCCAACATCGGGCGAGACGACCATCAATTCCTGATCGCCATAACGCGCTTGAATATCCGCAGCCATGACAGGAGCTGCATAGAGATTATCTGTCGGAATATCGAAGAAGCCCTGAATCTGGCCGGCATGAAGGTCGACCGCCAGAACGCGATCCGCGCCCGCTTCGGTGATTAGATTAGCGACAAGCTTGGCCGAGATTGGTGTGCGCGGACCGGGTTTGCGATCCTGTCGAGCATAGCCGAAATAGGGCACCACCGCCGTGATCCGTTTTGCCGATGCGCGGCGCAACGCATCGATGCAGATCAGCAATTCCATCAGATTGTCATTGGCCGGAAAGCTTGTCGGCTGGACCAGAAACACGTCTTCGCCGCGCACGTTTTCGTGAATTTCGACGAACACTTCTTCGTCGGCGAACCGGCGCACACTCGCATCGGTCAGAGGGATCTCAAGATAGGCCGCAATGGCCCGCGCAAGCGGCAAGTTTGAATTGCCCGACATGATTTTCATGGATGCGAATCCCTGTCCCGTTATCCTGAAGACTCGACTAGCGGACAGTCATGGAAACGCAACATAGGGCAGCGTGGTTGTCGACGGGTTGGGAGATGCAGACTCAAATCTAGATCAGTTTAAGTGAGTTCGTCCGTTTCGACCGTCAACTCAGCATCTCGCTCAAGCGAGTCGAGGATTGCATCAAGATGCTCATCATCTTTGCGCCTAAACAAAATATCGAGAATGACCGGAGAGGCAAACACAAATGGAACCACCAACAATATCCATTCATTGCCAGTCTCTGACGCGGGTGAGACATAGAGCAGAAGCATGATGCCAGTGATCAGCAACAGTATGAGCAGCCAGATCAGATAGACTGCTAGCGCCCAATACGGGAAGCCATATTGAGCGTGAAGCACTGACCCACTGCTGCCAGCTGTAATCCGACCTGTAAGCACGGGCCGAAAACCAAAGTTAAAGATTGGCTGATGCCAAGAGAGTCTTACTTGGCCGAACCAAATACCGCCGGTTACCCCATGCTCGAATGGCGAAAAGCTAGAGCCTGCTCCGCGATCGATAGCATCCGCTACCTCTTCAGGGGAAAGATGCGAATGCAGCGTTATCTTGCGGCCAAAGATGTACTCTCTCAGCTTCATTGCATGAGTTCTTACCTCAATTGTGGTGCGGTTCGATCCGGTGTTCACCTTTGATCCAACGCACGGTGCCTGATGATGCGCGCATCACTACGCTGTCGGTTGTCATGATCGTCGCGCCGCTGGCTTTCTTGCGTTTCTTCACGCCATCGAGAAGCGAACCCGAAGTAACCCCGGTAGCGGCAAAGATGCAATCGCCAGAAGCCAGCTCATTGAGCTTGTAAATCTTATCAAGGTCGGTGATGCCCCATTTCTTGGCACGCGCTTTTTCATCGTCGTTGCGAAACACCAGCCGTCCATTGAACTGTCCGCCGACACAGCGCAGAGCCGCCGCAGCAAGCACGCCCTCTGGCGCGCCGCCTTGGCCCATATAAATGTCGATCCCGGTGTCCTGATCCGTCACCGCAATGACGCCAGCCACATCGCCGTCACCAATCAAATGCACACCGCATCCCAGCGCGCGCAGCTCAGCAATCAGCGCCGCATGGCGCGGGCGGTCGAGCACGCAGACATTGATATCGGCGGGTTTGCGACCTTTCGCGTCAGCCACCGCCTGCACGTTCTCGGTCGCGCTTTTGGCAAGATCAATGATGTCTTCAGGCAGGCCCGGCCCAACCGCCAGCTTGTCCATATAGACATCGGGGGCGTTCAAAAGGCAGCCTTCTTCCGCCGCAGCGAGCACAGCCAGAGCATTCGGGCCAGCCTTCGCGGTGATGGTTGTGCCTTCGAGCGGATCGAGAGCTATGTCGATCTTTGGACCCTTGCCCGGCGCGCCGCCTACCTTCTCACCAATAAACAGCATCGGCGCTTCGTCGCGCTCGCCTTCACCGATCACTACGGTGCCATCCATATAGAGTTCGTCAAAGGCACGGCGCATAGCCGCCACGGCAGCGGCATCGGCAGCCTTTTCATCACCGCGACCGATCAATTGCGCAGCGGCCACAGCAGCGGCTTCGGTGACGCGGACCATTTCCAGCACAAGTACACGTTCCACCGCATTTTCCATTTCGGACTCGCGCCCAGCCAGGACATCGGTATTGTCAGGGGTATTCATGCGAAATTCAGCCTCCGATAGCTTTGCAGGTGCATAACGACGCGCTTAAGCCGAAGGAGATGGGCTTGTCGAGCAATGCCGCATCATCCTTGCCCACTTTCGCGCCTAGAGCGCGAGCGTGCCTGCTCGCAATTGGCATCAGTTTGATCGTTTCGCCACCTCTTGCCGCTCAAGATGACGCAGGTGTGACGGGCGAAGTGGATACATCCGCAGACGAAACCTCACCGCCACAGTCTGCTCCGCCAGAGCGGCTCATTCTCGATTTGTCGGTCACTGTCCCGGAAGACCCATCCGATGTCTTGGTTCAGAATGACTGCGAGGAAGAAAACGATGCAGCGCGGATCGCCAATGAGATCATAGTCTGCCGCAATCTGGGCAAAGCAACCGACGGTTCGTTCGACAAGGCCGAATGGGAAAAGCGCTACGCCGAAAAGACCAAAGGCATTAGCACGCCAAACACCTTTGGCATCCCAAATCACGGCAATTCAATTGGTTTTGGGTCAGTCCCGCCGCCCGCCTATATTCTCGACTTCGATGAATTGCCCGAGACGCCCGAAGGCTCTGATGCAGACCGGATCGCACGCGGCCTTCCGCCGCTTGGCGAAGAAGAGTTGAGCGAAGAAGAAGAGCGTGAGCGGCGCGCAGCCTTGGGTTTATCGACACCAGAATGACAATGCGGCGCCCGCTCTTGGTTCGATGCGCTGGTTTG
>CAZOLE010000076.1:0-8067 GCA_964580445.1 uncultured Porphyrobacter sp. | reverse complement strand
AATACATCCTTGCCTCGAACAACCAATGCGCAATTCGGTGTAAGAACACCGCCCAAGCGCCGGGATATAGAAGGATTTCCCAACGCGAACGCGGCGCGGGATCGCGCGCTCTGATAGAGTCCAGATAGCTTTTGAGACCACTCAACATGAGCTTTTCCTCCCACCAAATGCGCTCAAACGCAAATCAGACCAACTTTGCGGCCTAAAACAATCGCTGTTGCTCCGGACCTTGAACCGCCTCCAAAGCCGCTCGCCAAACAGACATGGTGGCGGGCGTTTGGCGTTCAAGGCTTATACGGTCCATTGTCTCAACCAAACGTTCCAGCGCTACATAGCTGCGCTGCGTTCGCGGTACGAGATAGTTCGCGGCATCTTCAGAGAGAGCAAGGCCCCGCTCTGCTGCCATCGCCAGAATAAGCTCAGCAGCCAGCGCGTCATCAGGCTCGTAAATTTGAAGTTGCAGCGATCCGCCAAGCCGCGAGCGCAGATCCGGCAGGTCGATCTCCCAAGGGAGGCTGTCTGCGATCAGGAGCAGTTTTTGACCCGCCTTGGATCCGCCGTCTTGCCCGGCGTTCCAGCGGTGGAACAACTTGGTTTCATCGAGCCCATCCGCACCGTCAATGACCTCAAGCTCCACCTCGGTACGCTGCAACTTGGCCCATCGTCCTAGCAAGGTCTTGCCCGAACGCGCAGGTCCGGTGAGGATGGCAGTGCCAAAAGGCCAATTCGCAGGATCACGCAGAGCGACAATCGCCGCTTCATTCGCAGCGCCAACTACGATGCGCTGCGGAGCGCCTTGACCGGTTGACCCCAATGGCAACGCGATTTGCGAGGTCGTTTTTCGAGAGGCGGTCATAATGGGCAACTATGCCCTTTAACGGCTAATCGCGAGAGTGTTGCCGCCCTGACTGACATTGAAACCGCGCGCCCGAAGCGCGGAGGCCAATTGATCAATCGACCCAGCAAAGCTCACACTCATCACTGATGTGCCGCCCATTGCCGTGCTGGTGACGGCCACACCCCGCACACCGGGAGCGCCCCGCACTCCGCCAAGCGCCGCATCAAAGCTCGCCGCGTCCGGCGTAGTGAACTGGATCGCGATGTTGCGCACAGTGACAGGTGTTGGCGTTGCAGCAGGCGAATCAGCGGTTTGCGCGGATGGCGCAGTTGGTCGTGGATTCTCACCGCGCCGTTTCGCCGCTTCGCGCGCTTGAATCTGGCGACCGATTTGGATCAGCCGAATAACCGCAGGGTCAGCAGCCGCAGCCCCGCCATAACGGATCGTTGGATCTGGCCGAAGCTTACCGTCCTCAAGCGCTTTCGAAAATATCCCATCCATTCGCTCAACCGCTTTATCAAGCATGTCAGGCAACTCTTCTGGGGTGTCAGCTGTCAGCTCGAATGTCTCAAGCAAAGTGTTGTCAGGCCCGTAACGCGCAACAAAGTGGCCTACGACAGGACCACCGGGAAATTGATGTTCGAGCCGCACAATAGGCGTAAGCACGTCCGCTGCACCTTGCTGGTCAAGGACGCTGCTCCACCATGTACGGCTGCGGCGTTTTGTCTGGCCAAAGTTCAACAGTATTGAATCACCACCCGCGCCGCTGGGCCGTACATAGTCAATTCGGCTCATGCCCGGATTGAATTCTGCCCAAGCCCGTTGCCAAGGATTGCGCACTTCAAATGTGGTATAGGCGCCGGCGCTGACCGTCACCGGCATCAAAAGCATCGGTGCAGAGGCGCGTTTTCTTGCTGCACCGCCCAAAAAGCGCCCCGCGCGCTGTCGATCAAACACTACGCCGAGCGTTGCGATGTACCGCTTGCCGCCCGAACGCTCGCGCTGAATCACGATTGCCGACACCATCGATTCGAGCTGTCCCGCTGCAATTGCGGGCCCGCCAGCTTTGTCCCACGCTTTGCGTTGCGCTTCTTTCCAAGCTTTGCTGCGCGCCTCGAGCCCCGTTTCAGCGGTCACATCGACTTTGATGCCGCGAATCTCAATATCCGCGCTAGACGCCGTCGGCGCGATCCCGCGCTGACCACCAACTTGAGCGAGCACCAAGGCATAAGCGCCGCACAACAGCCCGAACACGAGAATTGCCGCTATACCATAGCGCAACCATCGCGAAGAATTCGCTTGTGAAAGGGCTCTGAAATGCATGCCGTTATGTGTTTGTGTGTTCGCCATCGGGGAAATCCAGCGCCTTTTGCCTAAAGCCGAGTGGAATTCCAAGCGCGAAAGGGTAAACGGGCGAGCATGAGTGACACAAAAACCTCATATACCTACGAGGAAGCAGGCGTTTCGATCGAAGCGGGCAACGCATTGGTCAAAGCGATTGGCCCCCTGGTCAAGGCAACAGCGCGCCCTGGCGCAACCAGCGAATTGGGCGGGTTTGGCGGGTTTTTTGACCCGAAAGCGGCCGGGTACACGGACCCATTGCTGGTGGCGGCAAACGATGGCGTTGGCACCAAGCTGAAACTCGCGATTGAGCATGACCGGCATGACAGCGTCGGAATCGATCTGGTCGCAATGTGCGTCAATGATCTGATTGTGCAAGGGGCAGAGCCGCTCTTTTTCCTCGACTATTTCGCAACCGGTAAGCTTGAAAACGGCGTGGCTGAGCGAGTCGTTGCGGGAATTGCAGGTGGCTGCAAGCAAGCAGGCTGCGCTTTGATCGGCGGAGAAACAGCGGAAATGCCCGGCATGTATGCTCCGGGTGATTACGACCTTGCGGGCTTTTGCGTTGGTGCGGTTGAACGCGGCGAGCAACTGACCGGTGAACGTGTCACGCCCGGCGATGCGCTGATCGGACTTGCCTCTTCGGGTGTCCACTCAAACGGATATTCTCTGGTTCGACGTCTCGCTGACGACTTTGGCTGGGCGATGGATGCGCCCGCCCCATTCGATCCTGTGCGGCTGTTGATCGACGCGCTGATTGAGCCGACCCGAATCTATGTCGAAAGCCTCCTTCCACTCATTCGGGACGGACTGATCCACGGACTTGCCCATATCACCGGTGGCGGGTTGCTGGAGAACATCCCGCGCATTCTGCCCGATGGCGCGCATGCCGTGGTGGATGCGAGCGCGTGGGAGCAACCAGCTTTGATGGCGTTCCTGCAAGCGCAAGGAAACATTGCGAGCGAAGAAATGGCGCGGACTTTCAATTGCGGCGTCGGTATGGTGCTCTCAGTCGCTCCTGAGGACGTTTCGGCGATCACTCAGCGGCTCGAAGCGGCAGGTGAAACGGTTGTGCCAGTCGGCGCAATCGAATCGGGCGAAAAGGGCTGCACCGTACGCGGCGATGCTGGCACTTGGTCGAGCGAGGCCGCGTGGGAGGCCATTCACCTTGGCTAGCAAGGCGCGCATCGCAGTCTTCATTTCGGGTTCCGGGACGAATATGGCCGCTTTGCTCTATGCCAGCCGCTTGGAAAGCGCTCGATTTGAAATCGTGCTGGTCGCAAGCAACACGGACGATGCGGGCGGGTTAGAACTCGCCGAACTCGAAGGCATTACCACCTTCGTTCACTCGCACAAAGGGCACTCACGCGAAGCGCAAGACGCAGCAATGGAAGCCGCCGCAAACGATGCTGGCGCTGATTACATCGTGCTTGCTGGCTATATGCGCATTTTGTCGGCTGGCTTCGTTGAACGTTGGGAAGGCCGGATGCTCAATATCCACCCCTCATTGCTTCCGAAATACAAGGGTCTCGACACACATGCCCGTGCCATCGAAGCGGGCGATAGCCATGCAGGCGCAAGCGTGCATCTGGTCACCCCAGAGCTGGATGCGGGGCAAGTGCTCGCCCAAGCTCGAGTCGCCATTGCGAGCGATGACACGCCAGACACCCTAGCCCGGCGCATTTTGATAGCAGAGCACCAGCTCTACCCCCGCGCAGTTGCGGATTATGTATCGCGCGGAAATGATCCCGAATTCCTCCACGCCAAAGTGTGCGAGCTTGCGCTCGCTCTTCCCGAAACGCACAGCCGTGACAGCCATGGCTCGCCCGGCTTTCGCGTGGGTAGTGAGAAGTCAGGCAAGTTCTTCGCGCATTTCAGCGATCAGCATCACGGCGTTGATCATATCGCCGTTCTGGTCAAAACGAGCGGAATGGACGAGCTTTTAAACCTGGTCGAAAGTCAGCCCGACGTCTACTATAAGCCCGCTTATTACGGCGCGAGTGGTTGGATTGGCGTGATCCTCAACCGGCCCGGTATCGACTGGGATCATGTCGCTGGATGGCTAGAGCGTAGCTGGCGCAGCGTCGCCCCTGCGCGGCTCACCAAGTTGCACGATGCAGCGGATTTGTTTTGAGCCGTTCCTACCGCTGGCTTCTTAGCCTTGGCTAAGCCGACCCGGGACCATCTTTTAGCCCGCGGAATTTGGGCTGAGCGCGCAAATGCGTTTCTGACTAAGGCGTGGGCGAAGGAATGGTTGCCACCGCCTGTGCTGGAGCCCGATGCGCTTTGGGAGGTGGCGAGCAAACCTTTTGGCGCGCGTGCCGAGGCAGCGGAGCATGGCGAGCGTTCAGTAGATGATGCGGCGGACTTCCGGCTCCGACTCGAAAAACTAACAGACGCCATAGACGGAGAGGCGAACCTTAACCCGCTGGGCCGCGCAATGGCCTTTGGTCAGTTGGTTCGGGTGATCCGCAATCGCATGAGGCTCGGCGATTATTGGAAACGCAAACCTTTGACTGCGGCGGGTGCAAATTTGGCCGCACCGATCATCGTAATCGGCCACATGCGCTCGGGCACCACGCGTGTTCACAAATTGCTTGCCGCTGACCCTGCGCATTCCCACACCCGTTATTGCGATGCATGGCGTCCGGCCCCCGGCAATCTGGTCGTGCGCCGAATGAAGGGCGCATTCGATCTGAAGATGCTCGAATGGCTCAACCCGTGGTTACAGAGCATCCACCCGATGCAAAGCGGCGGGGTTGAAGAGGAATTGGCGTGGTTGGCGGGCGCGCTCAACCATTCAATCTACGAAACGCAGTGGCGCATTCCGAGCTACTCCGCGTTCAGCGAAGCGCGCGATGCCGCACCGCTTTATGCCGAACTCAAGCGTATTCTCACCACTGACGCGGCGCATCGCGGAATTGCGGATAGGGCGCGCGTGATGAAGGCGCCGCAATTCTCAGAGGATTTAGCGACCTTGCTTGGCGAGTTTCCTAACGCGCGCGTGGTGATTGCCGAGCGCGACCGTGACGCCGTTTTGCGCAGCGCGGTGTCACTGGCCACCAATCAGATGACGATCCAATCGGATAGTTGCGATTTGGCGGAGATAGAAAAGCTGTGGCGACACAAGATCGCGCTTCGCGAAGAACGAATCGCAGAAGCACTTAAAAGCTGGAACGGCCCCGTTGCGCGTCTGCATTTCGATGCACTCAATGCGGATTGGGAAACCGAAATTGCGCGAGCCTATCGCGAACTGGGCCTGAAACTAAGGCAGGACGCGCTCGCGGCAATGCGGGTCACTGCGGCAAAAAGCGTTAGGGGCGACCATCGCAATCATTCCAAACAATTGGATCGTTTCGAAGCTCAAAAATGAAAAAGGCCGCCCAAGTGGACGGCCTTTTCAAATTCAGTTTAGCTCAACCTATCCAACGATTTCATCGTCGTTGAAGAAGAACGCAATCTCAATCGCAGCATTTTCTTCGCTGTCAGAACCGTGGACGGTGTTTTCGCCAATCGAAAGCGCGTGCACCTTGCGGATTGTGCCTTCGTCGGCGTCTGCAGGGTTCGTCGCGCCCATGATATCGCGGTTGCGTGTCACAGCGTCTTCGCCTTCAAGCACCTGCACAACAACTGGCTCGCTCATCATAAACTCAACGAGTTCGCCAAAGAAAGGACGCTCAGAATGGACCGCATAAAAGCCTTCGGCCTGCTCGCGGCTCATGTGGATACGCTTTGATGCAACAACACGGAGGCCCGCTTCTTCAAGCATGGCGGTGACCGCACCGGTCAAGTTGCGTTTAGTGGCGTCGGGTTTGATGATCGAGAATGTGCGGGTAACCGCCATGGTGTTTTCCTTGAAGTTGCTAGAAGCGGAGCTGCCGCGTTTAGGGAATAGATTTCGCCGCGCGCCCTAGCCTTGCACCAACGCGCGTTCAAGCCCTAGTCGCGAAGGCTGATTTAGCTCTTTGGTCCTTGTACAAGGTTTAGCATCACTTCTGTCGCCCCGCTCACAGGTTCGCGCGTCGCGCTAACTGTCATCTTTGCACCGTCCGAAGCTCTATCGCCTCCGACCGTGTGCGAGGTGTCGAGCGCCATATCAATCTTGATCTCCATACCAGCCTTTTCGGCGAGGTCTTTGTAATATGACGCGATTTTCTCAGGGCCATCTGCGCTTTCTAGCATCATGGTTACGCTGCTTTGCCCGCCCGGTTCGGCAACGCTGGTGTTTTCCACCACCTTTGCGCCGGGATAAATGCTGAATCCCTCTGGCAGACTCGAGTCGTTGTCCCCGCCGGTTTTTGCGACCACCTCTTCCCCGTTGGGGCCTTTGATCGATGACGATGTCTCTTCGCTGGAAGAACTCGCACCCGGTAGCGAGTATTCGGCTTGCGCGCCTTCTTCACCTGGCATTCCATCGTTTGGTTCATCCCCACAAGCGCTTAAGGAAAGTGCCGCGAAGAGCGGAAATAAGACACAGCGTGCACGCATTTTATGTTCTCCTTTTTGCGTATCCCGAAGTAGCGCTTTTGAGCACATCGTTTCTGAGCAATAGCTTAAGCCACCTTGACCCATTTGCCGCCATCCTGACGGAAGAATGACCGTTCAAGGTCAGGCGTTTCGTCCAGTGATTTCCAAACCTTGCGTGCTTCGACAACTGTGTTGTCATCAAACAAGAGGAAGCTGCGCGCGAATCCATCCATCTCGCGAAATTCGCCATCGGCAAAGATGACATGACTAGCTTTGTTGACTGCATCCGGCTTCGACGAAAGCAGGATCGGCTGCGCTTCTGCCCCAGCTGCATCCGCCTCACCATTGGCAAGAAAGCTCTCTTCGCCCGCGCTCCACAATCCGCGTGATATGATGTCGCGTTGCTTGGAATCGCCGCTGACGATAAGCAAGCGCTCACCTTGAGACAGCACGCGCTGCGCAATCAATGCGACCACTTTCTCAACCGGGTCGCGAGACAATTGCCAAAAGTCGATTTTAGACATTCTTCGACCTACCGTTCCGCTACCTGAGGCAAGATAGTAACACGCCTTATCTCGCTTACAGCGTTCGGAACACTAACGCATATTGTCCCAATCGCGCTGTCTTTTTCTGCGATTCTTTGGGATTGGACGGTTAGTTTAACCCTCAATCGTGTTTGCCACCAATTGGTTGATCAGCCGCGCTCCAAAACCGGTCGCGCCTTTGTCCCAACTGTGACCGGGCTTGTCGGACCACACCATACCAGCGATATCCAAATGCGCCCAAGACGTGCCATCCTTGATGAAGCGATGGAGGAATTGCGCAGCGGTGATCGAACCTGCCGGACGTGGGCCAACATTCTTGATGTCCGCAATCGGAGAATCGATCAGCTTGTCGTAAGCTGGACCGATCGGGAGGCGCCACACTTTGTCGCCCACGCTTGCCCCTGCAGCGGAAATATCAGCCGCCAGCGTGTCGTCATTGGAGAACAATCCGCCATGCTCATGGCCCAGCGCAATGATCATCGCCCCGGTCAAAGTAGCAAAGTCTATAATACGCGCTGGTTTGTACTGTTCCTGAGCCCAATGCAGCGCATCACAAAGCACCAGCCGACCTTCAGCATCAGTGTTCAAGACTTCTACCGTCTGACCGCTCATAGTGGTGACCACATCGCCGGGCCGCTGCGCCTTACCGTCTGGCATATTCTCAACGAGGCCCATAACTGCGACAATATTGGCCTTAGCCTTACGTTTGACGAGCGTGAGCATCCCGCCCGCGACCGCGCCAGCGCCGCCCATATCCCACTTCATATCTTCCATGCCGGGAGGGGGTTTCAAAGAGATACCGCCTGTATCAAACGTCACGCCTTTTCCGACAAAAACGGTTGGCTTTTCACCTTCTGCGCCGCCATTCCACTTGAT
>CAZOLE010000075.1:0-8128 GCA_964580445.1 uncultured Porphyrobacter sp. | reverse complement strand
AGGTTGCGGCAGAAATATTCGATTTGGTCGGCGTAGATATTGGGCGTTGCCGCTTCGACAGTGGCGGGGAGGTTGAGGATGATCGGTTGATCCGGGGTCGGGGCCAACACTTCCATCACGCCAGCACACACTTCGATGCTGAAATCCAATTCGGCGGTTGAGAATGTTTCCGGCGAGTATTGGAAATGCCAATCGGTGTCTGGCTGCTTGGCGGCCTCATCGCGCATCACTTTCGCGCCCGCCATTGCGATCTCGCGCACTTCCTGTTTGGACATGCGGAACACAATGTCGCGCCATGCGGGAGAGACGGCGTTGTAGAGATGGACAATCGCCGCGCGTGCGCCGCGCAGGCTCTCAAACGAGGTGCGGATTAAGTCTTCACGCGATTGGGTAAGCACCTGCACCAACACGTCTTCCGGCACGGCATCGGACTGCACGAGGCCAGAGATAAAGTCGAACTCGGTCGCACCTGCGCTGGGAAAGCCGACTTCGATTTCTTTCACGCCTACTTCGATCAGCAGGTCGAAAAAGCGCCGCTTTTTCACTGCATCCATCGGGTCGATGATCGACTGGTTGCCATCGCGCAGATCGGTTGAAAGCCAACGTGGCGGGTTGGTTATGACACGGCTTGGCCATTGGCGGTCGGGCAGGTTGATGGCTGCGAAGGCGCGGTATTTGCGGGATGGGTCGGAGAGCATGGACATGATCGGCGGGCTCGCTTGAGAAGAGACGGTGAAAGCTGGTTAGAAACGGTCCCCTTGGGAGCGCGGGAGCGCGCCTATCGCACGCTGCCGGTCACGCCCAAGGGCGCGTAAGTCGTAGAAGCAGGCCGAGCTTTGTTCTCATGCATTGTGTCTTTGCCCAATTTAACCCAAGGCGCAAGGCGCGATTGCGAGAGAAGCGCGTAAAATTGTGTGTGAAAATCAAGAGATTTGCTTTGGCTGTAACCAATCGCGCAATCGCTGCGAATTGAGTGGTGCTGCTGGCGATCAGGCCGCTGGCATAACCAATCTTTTAGGAGGAAAATGATGAAGAAGACCGTTTTTGCAATCGCTTTGATGACAAGTGTCGCAGCATGCCAAGCCCCGGCGAATGACACCGATGCCAACAGCGACTCAGCTGCGACCGAGCAGACCGAAACCAACCTCTACGCCGATGCCGGCGGCGAGGCGACTGGCCCGATCTACACCGAAACCAAAGGCGATACGCTTGCCGTTCGTGGGTTTGACGTGGTCAGCTATTTCGTTGGTGAAGGCGTTCCTGTCGAAGGCAGCGAAGAGTTTACTGTCCGCTACGAAGGCTTCGACTATCGGTTCGCGAACGAAGAAAACGCAAAAGCATTTGTTGAAGACCCAGCGAAATACGCCCCTGCTTATGGCGGTTATTGCGCATGGGCGATTGGCGAAAACAACGCGCTCGCCGCTGGCGATCCAGAAGTTTACGAAGTCGTCGATGGCAAGCTCTATTTGAATTTCAATAAGAGCGTTCAAGAGAATTGGCGGAAGGATATCCCAGGCTTCATTGAGAGCGGTGACGAGAATTATCCAACCCACTCACCTGATGAGCATTATCAGGACTAAAACCACACCTGATCAATGGTTTGGAATACCCTTCGTGAACGTCCCTGATTCACGGAGGGTTTTTCTTGTCCGCAACGCGTATCGCATCAACGGCCGCGAAGCCGATCTTCGTTCAATTGATCGAGGCGGTTTACTCCCATCAGCTTCATTCCCCGCTCAACCTCATCTTTTAAGATCGCCAGCGCGCGTTCGACACCATTCTGTCCTGCAGCCGCGAGTGCATAGAGGTAAAGTCTTCCACCCGAAGCGGCAGTCGCGCCGCTGCACAGAGCTTTCAATGCATGGGTGCCGCGCCGAATGCCGCCATCGCAGATGATTTCGATTTTACCGCCTACCGCGTCGACAATCTCGGGCAACTGATCAAAAGGCGCTCGGCTTCCATCCAACTGCCTGCCGCCATGGTTGGAAACCATAATTGCATCAGCGCCCATTTCGACCGCTCTGAGCGCATCGCCCGCGCTCATCACCCCTTTAAGCACAAATGTTCCACCCCATTGCTCTCTGATCGCGGCAGCAGTGGACCAGTCCATCGACGTATCGAGCATTGTGTTGAAATACTCCGCAATGCTGACGGGTTTGCCGGAACCTTCTGAAACATGGGTGTCGAGGTTGGGAAGCCGGAACTTTTCTCGGAAGAGATAATCAAGCGTCCAACGGGGGTGAGTTGCATAACTCCATACGCTTGCGGGCGAGAAGCGGGGCGGGGTCGTGAAGCCTGAACGAAGGCAACGCTCACGCTTTCCGGAAACTATCGTATCAACGGTTAGGGCCAACGCATCGAAACCCGCTGCTTGGCACCGCTCGATCATGTGGGTGTTGAGGGCTTTGTCTTTGTGAACGTAAAGCTGGAACATTTTTGGCCCGCTTGTCAGGCTGGCAATCTCTTCGATTGAACGCGTTGCAAGGCTCGAAATTCCGAACCACAAGCCAAAATTCTGCGCGGCCTTCGCGACTGCCGTTTCACCCTGCCAATGAAATGCGCGTTGGACTGCGGTTGGAGAAAGTATCAGCGGCAAAGAGCTCTTGTGGCCAAGGATGGTGCAGGAAGTGTCGATAGATTCGACACCGGCCAGAACGTCCGGCACCAGATCCACCTCATCAAAGGCAGCGGTATTTCTGGTCTTCGTCACTTCATCGTCGGCGCCACCGTCAATGTAGTCGAACACGGGGAAGGGCAGCCGCTTGTGCGCAAGCTTCCGAAAATCATCAATGCGGTGACAATCGCTCAATTTCATAGCGCCTGTTCAGGTGCCTGATTGTGTCAAATCTGTCGAGTGTGCTGGGGGAAAGGAGATAAAAAACAGAAATTTAATTTTTTTTCATGTTGCCTGTCACCAATCGCGAACTTCTGCCGAACTTAAGGATATGCGCGGCCATTCACAGGCTCACAGGTACACCCAACCAGTTCCCCTGCTGGTAACTCCTGACGATCCCACCTGTTGAGCCAATTGAGTGGTCGCCGCATGCCCCTTGCGGGCACCGGTTTTTGGAGAATATCGATGCAATTTAGACACCTTTTGCTTGCGGCTGCGGCGTTTTCAGTTCCCTTAGCTGTTAGCGCGCCACTGATGGCCGATGGCGGCGTGTTTGTCGGCGTAGAAGGCAGCACTGTTGCAGTCAGTGGTTTTGACACTGTTAGCTATTTTCAAGGGAGCGGCGCACCGGTCAAAGGTGACGCACGCTTTATGGTCAAGCACGACGGCGCTGAGTGGCACTTTTCTAGCCAACAGAACGCTGATCTGTTCGCGGCGAACCCTGAGGCATACGCACCACAATATGGCGGACATTGCGCCTGGGCTATGAGCCGTGGCTCGCTCGCACCGGGCGATCCCAACCTGTACAAAATAGTCGATGATAAACTCTATTTGAACTTCAATCCGAACGTTCAGAAGACCTGGCTGAAAGACACTGCCGGCTTCATCGCAAAATCCGATCCTGCTTGGTCGAAGATCCCTGAAGGCAAGCGGTTCGGGGATTGATTCTGAGAACAACGAGATAGGTACCTCGGTGACTTACTGACCCCACCCCTGACAAACGCCGAGGTACTTACCCCCTTTAAGTGTAAACTTCTGAAAGGAATGACTAATGTCTAATAATAAATCTCTCACGAAAATGTTGATGGTCGCTGGTGGTCTTGCTGTTGCAACTGCCGGCGCGCCTCGTCTGCGGCTGCTCAGTGTGGTCCGCAAGCTTGCCAGGCTTGTTCGGCCTCTGCTTGTGCTGCTGCATGTGGTGCAGCTTGCGGAGCGGCATGTGGCGCAGCTTGTGCGCCTGCTTGTGGCGCTGCTTGCGGAGCAGCTTGTGCCCCAGCGTGTGGCGCAGCTTGTGCCCCAGCGTGTGGCGCAGCTTGTGAAGCTTCTGCTTGCGCACCGAAAGCCTGACGGTGCGTTTCTAAGGGTGCGGCCGCTAGGACAGTCCTCCTAGTTTTGGCGGTCGTACCCTTTTTTTGAGTCCTTGGGTCGCAATCCGGGACTCACCAATAGCCGCCCGTGGGTATCAAAGCCTGCGGGCGGTGTTCTT
Source organism: uncultured Porphyrobacter sp. (assembly GCA_964580445.1). Taxonomy (GTDB): domain Bacteria; phylum Pseudomonadota; class Alphaproteobacteria; order Sphingomonadales; family Sphingomonadaceae; genus Erythrobacter. The sequence continues at coordinate 4,028 of CAZOLE010000075.1, read as the reverse complement.
TTTGGGATTGGTCGCTTCTGCAATTAGCAGCCAGTTGGATCAGTCGCTCTCTGTTTGAGCGTTTCAATAGTGTATTCGGGTTTTGGAGTTCGTCCTACGCAGGTTTGATAGCCCGGATCTTGCTCCAGACATCCTTCCGCGCACACCATTATCGCGTGTTCTTTGCGCCAATCAATGTGCCACAGTCGCCCACCGGGCGTCGCTATGTATCCATCAATGCGTTCGGAAATATCGCTCTCAATGTCGGTGACAGAAGGCACTTCGCCATCATATTCAAGGCTATAGGCGCCATGCGTGTGAAAGCTCGCAACCGGACCCATTCCCGGCTCGTCGAAGTAAGCGATATCGCAACTGGCCTCTGATCCCTCTCTCAAAGGCGTATGGCCAAGCTCGCCCTCGCTGTCTTCGAAAACCACAGTGCAATATTCGAGATTGTCCTCGAAAGAGCGTTTTTGGAGGTTGGCGAGTTGAGTTTGTACATAGCGCTGTATGTCGCTCTGACTAACGGTCACAACGAAATCGTCGGGCGTTTTGACATTGAGATAGGCGCGCACGACTATCACGACAAACGCTACTGCGCATAATGCATAGAGCGCTTTTGTGGCTCGGCCATCAAGCATCGCGGCGCGCCCAGCAGGGCAAATTGATCTTTCGCTGCGTCACTTTAGGCCGAGCACACCCATCCGCTCAGTTCTTGTCTTTGTCGACTAGCTTGTTCGCGCCGATCCAAGGCATCATGGCGCGCAGTTCTGCACCGGTTTTCTCAATCGGGTGGGCCTCTGCCGCTTTGCGTGACGCTTTCAGCTCTGGCTGGCCAGCCCGATTATCGAGCACGAAGTCTTTGACAAATCGTCCAGACTGAATGTCGGCGAGAACGCGTTTCATTTCACCCTTTGTCTCATCCGTGATGATCCGCGGACCAGTGGTTATGTCGCCATATTCCGCAGTGTTGGAGATCGAATAACGCATATTCGCGATCCCACCTTCATAGAGCAGATCGACGATCAGCTTGGTTTCGTGCAGGCACTCAAAATAGGCCATTTCTGGCGCGTATCCCGCTTCGGTAAGCGTTTCGAAGCCCGCTTGGATAAGGTGGGTGATGCCGCCGCACAGAACCGCTTGCTCACCGAACAGGTCGGTTTCGCATTCTTCGCGGAAGTTGGTCTCGATAATGCCTGAGCGGCCACCGCCAACACCCGAAGCATAGGCGAGCGCGACTTCGTGGGCCGAGCCGCTTGCGTCTTGGTGAACTGCGATGAGGCAAGGGACACCGCCGCCGCGCTTATATTCGCTGCGCACGGTGTGGCCCGGGCCTTTTGGCGCGATCATGATGACGTCAATGTCGGCTTGTGGTTCGATCAGGCCAAAGTGAATGTTCAGGCCGTGCGCAAAGGCGAGGGCCGAACCAGGTTTCATGTGACCGGCAACATCATCCGCCCAGATTGCCGCTTGATGCTCATCGGGGGCCAAGATCATCAAAACATCGGCCCATTGCGCGGCAGCGGTGTTGGACAGCACCTTGAACCCGGCTTCCTCTGCTTTTTTCGCACTGGAAGAACCTTCGCGCAGTGCAATCGCTACCTCGGCAACGCCGCTGTCGCGCAGGTTCTGCGCGTGGGCGTGGCCTTGGCTGCCATAACCCAGAACAGCGATCTTCTTCGATTTGATAAGGCCGAGATCGGCATCCGCGTCGTAGTAAACTTTCATCATTCTTCCCTTGTAAAGGCTTGCCGCTCAACTTGCGTGAGGACCGCGCATCATTCCTACTACGCCGGACCTGCCGACGCTGACTAATCCAAGTTCGCGCATCAAGGCGACGAAACTGTCGATCTTTTCCGGCGGGCCGGTCAATTCGAATACAAAGCTCGATGTAGTCGTATCGACCACATTGGCGCGGTAAATCTCCGCGACCCTAAGTGCTTCGACCCGTGCTTCGCCTTCGCCCGCAACTTTGATCAGTGCAAGCTCGCGCTCCACATGCGGGCCAGCCGCTGTCAGATCGAGAACTTTGTGCACCGGAACAAGGCGTTCCAGTTGCGCTTCGATCTGATCGATCACTTCTGGCGGACCGCTGGTGACAATGGTGATCCGGCTGAGCGCGTGATCATCAGAGATATCGGCCACGGTGAGGCTGTCGATGTTATAGCCGCGCGCGGTGAACAGTCCGGTGATCTTCGCAAGGATCCCCGGCTCATTATCAACCGTGATGGTGAGGACATGCCGCTCAGTCGCGGCGCTTTCAATTTTCATTTTTACACCAAAGCCTTTGCTTCGTCGTCCATCGTACCGTCGACCTGATCGCCATAAAGCAGCATCTCAGTATGCGCAGCGCCTGAAGGGATCATTGGCAGACAATTGGCATCTTGCGCCACCATACAATCGACAATCACAGGCCCGTCATAGGCGAGCATTGAGGCGATGCCAGCATCGAGTTCGCTTTCATCTTGGATGCGGATGCCTTTCCAACCATAGGCTTCTGCCAACCTCACAAAGTCTGGCAAACTGTCCGAGTAAGAGTTTGAATAACGGCTTTCATAAGTCAGTTCCTGCCATTGGCGGACCATGCCCATATACTCATTATTCAAGATGAAAATCTTGACGGGCAAGCGGTATTGCGACGCGGTGCCAAGCTCTTGAATGTTCATCTGGATTGACGCTTCGCCAGCAATGTCGATCACCAGAGCGTCTGGGTTGCCAAGCTGCGCGCCAATCGCGGCAGGCATGCCGTAACCCATCGTGCCAAGCCCACCTGAAGTGAGCCATTTGTTCGGCTTTTCAAACCCGAAATACTGCGCGGCCCACATTTGGTGCTGACCAACCTCTGTCGTGATGATCGGCTCTTGCGCTTTGGTCATGTCATACAGCCGCTCAACCGCTTTTTGTGGCATGATCATTTCGGGATGCTTGCGCGATTTTTCAGGATAGGTGAGGCATTCACGCGCACGCCATCCGGTAATACGGGCCTTCCATTCGCCCAGATCGCGCGGTGAACGGTTGTCCCAAACCTCGATCATCTGGCTAAGAACCGTCGCGCAATCGCCAACAATGCCCATCTCTACGGGCACATTCTTGTTGATCGACGCGCGGTCGATATCGATGTGTATCTTTGTGCTGTCGGGCGAGAACGCATCAAGCCGCCCGGTTACCCGGTCATCAAACCGGGCGCCAATGCACACCATAACATCACAGCGGTTCATCGCCATATTGGCCTCGAACGTGCCGTGCATGCCCAGCATACCCAGCCAATCGGGGTGTTTGCTTGGAAACGCGCCAAGCCCCATCAATGTAGAGGTAACAGGCGCGCCGGTTAACTCTTGAAGCTGTTTGAGCAATTCGCTTGCTTCAGGCCCGGAGTTGATAACCCCGCCGCCCGTGTAAAAGATCGGGCATTCGGCATTGGCGATCAGGTCAACCGCTTCAATAACTTGGTCAATCGGCGCGGCCATTTGCGGCGCATAGCGGTGCGCTGCTGTAAGCGGTGCAGTGCGGCTTTCCGATGGAACGGCGATCTGCACATCTTTGGGAATGTCGATCACAACCGGGCCGGGTCGGCCTGTGGTCGCGATGCGAAATGCCTCCTCGATGGTCGCGGCAAGATCCGCTGGATCTTTGACCAGATAATTGTGCTTTGTGCAGTGGCGCGTGATGCCGATTGTGTCGGCTTCTTGAAACGCGTCGGTCCCGATCAAGGCTGTGGGAACCTGCCCGGTGATGACCACCATTGGGATTGAGTCCATCCAGGCATCGGCAATCCCGGTAACGGCGTTGGTCGCGCCGGGGCCAGAGGTGACAAGCACAACGCCCGGTTTGCCGGTCGCGCGGGCATACCCTTCCGCAGCATGTGCAGCGCCCGCTTCGTGCCGCACGAGAATATGGCGAACCCGCTCATCCCCAAACAATTCGTCATAGATTGGCAGGACCGCACCGCCCGGATAGCCGAAGACAAATTCGACGCCCTGATCGACAAGACATTGTGTCAGGATCGCTGCGCCTGACTTGTTTTGCACGCTAGGGCTGGATGGCTGATG
>CAZOLE010000074.1:0-8133 GCA_964580445.1 uncultured Porphyrobacter sp. | reverse complement strand
CGTGCACCCTAATGACGTGGTCATCAACGACGGCGAAGACCCCTATTTCGTTGTCGCAGCAGACAAGGGCACTGCACGCTTTTCCGATGTCGCCAATGGGATCGCTCAAAGCGCCGACTTCTGGTTGGATGACGCCTTCGCCAGCGGTGGCTCAAACGGATATGATCACAAAGCGATGGGAATCACTGCGCGCGGAGCCTGGGTCTCGTTTCAGCGGCACTTCCTCGAAATGGGGATCGACGTTCAAAGCGACAGCGTGCGCGTCGCTGGTTGCGGCGACATGTCAGGCGATGTGTTTGGTAATGGATTGCTACTGTCGAAAGCTGTCAAACTGGTCGCGGCCTTTGATCATCGCCACGTTTTTATCGACCCCGATCCAGACCCGGCGGCAAGCTGGGATGAGCGCAAACGGCTGTTCGACATGCCGCGTTCGAGCTGGGATGATTACGACAAATCGCTGATTTCAAAAGGCGGCGGCGTGTTTGCGCGCGATCAGAAGAGCATCACTCTACCCAAAGAAGCGCGCCAAATGCTGGGGCTAGACAAGGCCGAGGTCGGGCCGGATGCGCTGGTGACAGCTGTCCTGAAAGCGCAAGTGGATCTGCTGTGGTTCGGCGGGATCGGAACCTACATCAAAGCCGCGCATGAAAATCATGCTAAAGTTGGCGACCCAGCCAATGATGCATTGCGGATTGATGCGCGCGAAGTTGGCGCGAAGGTCATTGGCGAAGGCGCGAATCTTGGCACAACACAGGCTGGGCGGATTGCTTTTGCGCTCAAAGGCGGGCGGATCAACACCGACTTCATCGACAATTCGGCGGGCGTCGATTGCTCCGACAATGAAGTGAATATCAAGATCGCGCTCGCCGCTGCGCGCCGCGCCGGAGCATTGTCAGACACTGATCGCAACGCATTGCTTGAAGAAATGACCGATGAAGTTGCTGACATCGTTTTGGAAGACAACCGGCTGCAAGCGCTGGCCTTGTCGATTGCTGAAGCGGGCGGCGCGCAAGCGATAGGCCCTTATGTCCATTTAATCGACCGTTTCGAAGCCTCAGGAGATCTCGACCGTACTACCGAAGGGCTGGCGCAAAGCGATGCCTTGATGCGGCGCGCGGGCGACGGGCAAGGACTCACGCGCCCAGAATTGGCCGTGATGTTGAGCACCGCCAAACTGGTGCTGCAAGACGCCATCGAGGCCAGCGATTTGCCCGATGATCTGGCGCTAGAGAGCACGCTGATTGGCATGTTCCCAGAGCCGATGCGCGAACCCTTTGGCGCGCAAATTCGCCAGCACCGCTTGCGTCGCCAGCTGCTCGCGACAGAAATTGCCAACCGAATCATCAACCGACTTGGTCCAATCATTCCGTTTGAGATCGCCGAAGAAGAAGGCGTTGAGCCTGCGACTATCGCCAAAGCCTTTGTCGCAGCGGATCAATTGCTCGACATGGGGGCAATCTGGCGCGAGATTGAAAGCGCCCAGATCAGCGAAGCGGCGCGCGTGGAAGCGTTTGAGCGTGTTTCTATCGGTCTTCGCGGGCATTTGGCTGATCTTGTGCGCGCAGGGGTCGCTAAACTCCAGCCAAGCGCCCTTGCCAATGAAATCGCGCAAGGTTGGAACGAATTGGCGAACGCCGCTCGCACTATTCTTGGCGGAGAAGCGCGCGCGCAGGCCGACGCCATGCTAGAAGAATTGAACGGGTTCGATCTGCCCAAAAATCTGGCCGAGCAGGTGGTGCAATTGTTCGTCATGGACGGTGCAGTTGGCCTTGCACGACTGTCGCGTTCAACGAAGCTTTCGCCTTCGTCGCTGGCCATGGCCTTTGCTCGGCTTGGGTCGGAATTGGGGCTTGGTTGGGCGCAGTCCAATGCCGCGCTGATGGAGCCAAGCGATATCTGGGAACGGTTGCTGGTCGCCGGACTGGCCCGCGATTATCAGCAGATGCGACTCGACTTTTTGAGCCGTCTTATGGACAAAGCGGACACGAAAGCCGATCCGGTACAAGCGGTCATGGAGTGGTGCGAAGCGAACGCGCAAACGATTGAGCAGTTCAAGAACACCATCGTCAGAGCACGAGCAAAGTCTGCAGTCACCCCGGCTGTCCTAGCCCAAATCGCCAGCCAAGCGCGCAATTTGCTAGACGAATAAGAGCGCGTGATACGATTGCCTGCTTGACGTGAACGCAACTTTGGGGGCAATTCGCGCGCCATGAGTGGAGAGAACACAGGCTCATCGTCGGTTGCTGATATTGTCATTGTCGGCACCGGCCATGGCGGCGCGCAAGCCGCTATTGCTTTGCGCCAGCAAGGGCATGACGACACGATCATAATGATTGGGCGCGACAATGCGCCGCCTTACGAACGCCCGCCTTTGTCCAAAGAATATCTGGCTGGCGACAAGGCGTTTGAACGGATTATGATCCGGCCAGAGAAATTCTGGCGTGATAAAGGCATCGAATTGCGGCTCGGCAGTGGCGTTGTCGAAATTGATTGGATGAAGCACGAAGTCACGCTGTCTGATGGAAGTGTCATCGGCTATCGAAAGCTGATCTGGTCAGGAGGCGGTGACCCGCGCAGGCTGCCCAGCCCGGGCGCGAATCGCAAGAATGTTTTTTATGTGCGCGACAAGCGTGATGCCGATGCGATGATGGCGGCGCTGGAGGCGGGCGCCAAAAAAGCCGTGGTGATTGGCGGCGGTTATATCGGCTTGGAAGCGGCAGCGGTGCTGCGCAAGCTTGGTTGCGAAGTCACTTTGGTGGAATCGCAGGATCGGTTGCTGGCCCGGGTTGCGGGCAAGGACCTCTCGCAATTCTATGCCGATGAACATCGCCGCCAAGGCGTTGATGTCCGGCTCGAACAAGGTGTTACTGAGGTGCTGGGCGAAGAACACACCGCATCCGGTGTGAAGCTCGACAATGACGAGGTCCTGCCCTGCGATATAATCGTGGTCGGGATCGGAATAGTGCCTGCTGTTGGCCCCTTGATCGCAGCTGGTGCCGCGGGTTCGAATGGGGTTGATGTCGACATGTTCTGTCGCACCACACTGGATGATGTATTCGCGATTGGCGACTGCGCGGCGCATGCCAGCCCCTATGCTAATCAACGTGTGATCCGTCTGGAATCGGTGCAGAACGCGCATGACATGGCGAACACTGTTGCGAAAGCGATCCAAGGCGAAAAGGAGCCTTACAACGCGCTTCCTTGGTTCTGGTCCAACCAGTATGATCTCAAGCTTCAGACCGCTGGACTAAATTTGGATTTCGACGAAACCGTACTGCGTGGTGACCCCGAAAACCGCAAATTTACAGTGATCTACATGAAGGAAGGCCGCCCAATCGCGTTTGATTGCGTGAACACGATGAAGGACTATGTCCAAGGTCGTAAAATGTTGGAGCGCGGGGTCGACAAGATTGACCCCACATTGTTGGCGGATACCGATTTGCAGCTCAAAGAGCTGATCTAGGTCGTAAGCCGCGCCAAAGCCCACTGCGCTGCATCCGCGACTGTCGGGTCTGGATCGTTGCCAAGTGCGGTAACCGCTCCGATAAGATCTGCATCATCGCTGTTGCCAGCTGCATAAAGGCAATTGCGCACAAACCGGTCACGCCCAATCCGTTTGATCGGAGAGCCGGAGAACAACGCGCGAAAGCCTGCATCGTCCAATTCCAGAAATTCTGCGATCTGCGGCGCGACTAATTCGGCACGCGGGAGGAACTCGCGCGCAGCGTGAGCGCTTTGGGCAAATTTGTTCCATGGGCACACCGCTAAGCAATCATCGCAGCCATATATCCGGTTGCCGAGCGCCTCGCGAAATTCGCCAGGAACCGGCCCTTTGTGCTCAATCGTGAGATAGGAAATGCAGCGTCGCGCATCGAGCTTGTACGGCGCAGGAAACGCGTCGGTTGGGCAACTATCCAGACATGCCCGGCACGATCCGCATTGGTCGCGCTGTGGCTCGGACGGATTAAGCGCTAATGTGGTGTAAATCGCGCCGAGGAACAGCCAACTGCCATGTTCTGGGCTCACCAGATTGGTGTGCTTGCCTTGCCACCCAATCCCTGCGGCTTCACCCAAGGGCTTCTCCATTACTGGCGCGGTGTCGACGAAGACTTTGACATCCGCGTCAGGCCGTTCTGCAACCATCCAACGCGCCAGCGCCTTCAATCGCTTCTTGACCGTATCGTGGTAGTCCTTGCCCTGAGCATAGACCGAGATGCGTGCATGATCGTGCACTGCCTCCAATGCCATCGGGTCGTGCGCGGGCGCATAGCTCATTCCCAGCGCAATCACGCTTTGCGCCTCAGGCCAAAGCCCTTGAGGAGAGCGGCGATGCTCTAACCGTGACTGCATCCACTCCATCGATCCGTGATGCCCATCGCCAAGCCATTCTTCCAAACGCTTGGCTCGCAGCGGATTCTCCCCCGCGCTAGCAATCCCGCAAGCCGCAAAGCCTTGCACGCGCGCTTCGGCTTGCAAACGCTCAACAAAGCCAACTTCTAAGCTCGCGTTAACCATACTTGGGGTTGCTCCCGTTTAGCTCCGCGCGTTAACCGTGCTCAGCGATGCATACACCGATAAGCAAACATGACGAGACGGGCAATCTTGCTCCACCCGCAGAGGATACCCGCACGCTGGCGATTGAAGCGCGCGGGCTGGTTAAGAGTTTTGACGGCACCCGCGCGGTGGATGGCGTGGACATCTCTGTCCCCGAAGGCGCGATTTACGGCATTCTCGGGCCAAACGGTGCCGGTAAGACCACGACTTTGCGGATGCTGCTTGGCATTATCGACCCTGATGAAGGGACACGCCGCCTGTTCGGCCATGACCGCCCGCACGATATTGGCCGCTTGATCGGGTATCTGCCCGAGGAGCGCGGGCTTTACCCGGCAATGAAAGCCATCGAGGCGATCGCTTTTATGGGCGCTTTGCGTGGACTGTCGCTGGCCGAAGGACGCGAGCGAGGGCGCGAACTGCTCGAACGTCACGATTTGGGGTACGCCGCTGAACGTCAGATCCGCCAGCTTTCCAAAGGCATGGCGCAGACGGTGCAATTGCTCGGCACATTGGTGCACCGGCCAAAGCTGGTGGTGTTGGATGAGCCGTTTTCTGGCCTCGATGCGATCAACCAAGGCAAGCTGGAAGGTATGATCCGCACCCTTGCCGAGGACGGCGTGACCGTGATCTTTTCCACCCATGTCATCCACCATGCAGAGCGCCTGTGTGAAGGGGTTGCGATCATTGCCGGTGGCAAGGTGCCTTACGCAGGCAGCGTCGAAACTGCGCGCGACCGGATTCCTGCGCAAGTGCGGCTCGAAACCCGCGCTCGCGAAGGCGATTGGATGAAGGCGTTGCCGCAAGAGACCCGGCGAGAAGGCGATTTCTTCTCCTTCCCGCTGCCTGAAACCGGGGTTGAGCCGCTGCTGAAGGTTCTGATCGCTGGCGATGCGGGCATTCTATCGCTCTCAATTGAGCGGGCTGGATTGCACGATGCCTTTGTCGCGATTGCAGGCGAAGCGGCGGCGCGCCAATTGGAAGCGGATCAAGCGGAGGCGAGCCAATGAGCGCTGCTGAAAAACATACTCCCGATGTGAAACCGCGGCTTTCGCGGTTGCAAGCCGCCTGGGTGATCGCACGGCGTGACTTTATAGCCGTTTTGTTCAGCCGCGCATTCTTGTTCTTCCTATTGGGTCCGCTGTTTCCTGTGATTGTCGGCGGACTTGCGGGCAGCATAGGCGGGCAGGTATCGCGCGATGCCGTAAGCGTGGAGATCGGCATTGCGATGAGCGCAGAGGAAAGCGCTGCAATGCTGGAAGCGGCAGAACGCCTGCGTCCGCAATTGGGCGCCGGACTGCCAACAACCATGCGCAAAATTCCCAAAGCGCAAAGACCAGATGACTTCGATCCACGCGCCTATATGGAAGAGCGCAAAGGCGATTACGCCGCGATTGTCGCGGGCACCCTTCAAGCACCCCAAGTTATTGGCACTCAAGGCCAAATCGCACGGATGAAAGGTCCGGTGAGCCTGATTGCCGCCGAGGCCTTGCGCGCAGCACCTTCAAGCTTTCCCGAAGTGGCAGGCAACGCAGTTACCAGTTCGGCGGCGTCGGACCGTTCGAGCCGCGTGCGCACTGCACAGGTCGCGCAAATGGTGCTGTTTCTTCTTACCATGCTGCTTGCGGGCATGGTGCTTTCCAACCTCGCGGAGGAAAAGGGGAATAAGATCATCGAAATCCTCGCCGCCGCGATCCCAATGGATGCTGTGTTTATGGGCAAGCTGTTCGCGATGCTTGGCGTCTCATTTGTCGGCATATTCGTTTGGGGCATGGTGGGCTGGGGTTTCTGGTCGATCGCTGAGGACGCAATCGTCACGGTCACGCAGACCAATTACCGCAACCTTCCCGGCCCAGCGGTCGGATGGGCGATGTTTATCGCGCTGGGCGTTATGTACTTCTCGATGGCGTATTTGCTTCTGGGGTCACTGTTCCTAACCATCGGCGCCATGGCGAGCACTGTGCGCGAAGTGCAAACGCTGTCCATGCCGGTGACGATGTTGCAGCTTATGGTGTTCTTCCTTGCCGCCGCAACCTTGAGCGATGCGGGTTCCAGGCTTGAGCTGGTCGCCGTCGTGTTTCCGCTTTCATCGCCGTTTGCAATGCTGGCGCGCGCTGCTTTGGAGGATAGCTTATGGACCCACGCAGCCGCGCTGATGTGGCAGGCGTTGTGGGTCGCATTGCTCGTAAAAGGGGGGTCGATGCTGTTCCGTAAGCGCGTAATGAAATCGGGCAATGCTGGGCGCCAGAAAAAGACAAGGCGCTGGCTCGGGTCGAAGAAAAGCGCTGAGTCAGGATAAGTCCTATATCGCAACTTACTATTGACACGTGTGTCAGTTAGGGCAGAATGAGCTTCGAGGAAGTGGGGCTATCAAAGGCAAAAGCCTGTCCCGCATCCCATGGAGGAGAGAGCCATGGCCACGACTGCCCCGCCGCGCCCTAAAGTGCGTAACTCGCCAAGCGCTTACCAAGCGCTCAAATCGCATTATGAAAAGCACCCTGAGGAACGTCCTCAGCATCCACACAAATGGGATGTCAGCCGTTCTGACATCTATTTTGAAGACACTTGGCAGCCGATCTTTGCGGAAATGCAGGAGGCCGGCCCGCTCCATTACATTCCCGAGAGTCCTTATGGCCCCTATTGGGCGGTGGTTGGCCACAAAGCGATCCAGCATATTGAAGCGTTGCCAGATACGTTCTCTTCGAGCTGGGAATATGGCGGAATCACAATCTTAGAACGGCTGAGCCAAGAAGAGCTGGCGAAGAGTAATGCCGATCGGAGCGAATTGCCGATGTTCATTGCGATGGACCGGCCTCAACACACTGGACAGCGCCGCACAGTTGCCCCAAAATTCACCCCTTCTGCTATGCTTGATATGGAAGTGGAAATTCGCCAGCGCACAGGCGAATGCCTCGACAGCCTGCCGCGCGGTGAAGTCTTCGACTGGGTGGATACGGTTTCTATCGAGCTGACCACTGGCATGCTTGCAATCCTCTTTGGCTTTCCATGGGAAGATCGCCGACTGCTCACTTTCTGGTCCGATTGGTCTGGTGATACCGAGCTTGCCGGAGTGCGCGAACTTGATGAAATGCGCTGGGAACTCCTTCATGAGATGGGGGCCTACTTCCAATCGCTTTGGATTGAGCGGACCCAAGACAAAGAGCCAGGCAAAGATCTTATTTCGATGATGATTCACTCCGAATCTATGAACCAGATGAGCCCAGAGGAGTTTATCGGCAATCTGGTGCTGTTGATTGTTGGTGGGAACGACACGACCCGCAACACGATGAGCGGGATTATCCATTCGCTTGATGCTTTTCCCGATCAGCGCGAATTGTTTGAGCAAGACCCCAGTCTGATCCCGAACGCTGTGCAGGAATGCCTGCGGTATCAAACCCCGCTTGCGCATATGCGGCGGACCTGCACCGAAGACACCGAAGTGTTCGGCAAGACGATCAAAAAGGGCGAGAAAGTCGTGCTTTGGTACCTGGGCGCAAACCGCGAAGAGACCGTCTTTGAAGACCCGCACAAACTCGATATCACCCGCGATAATGCCCGGCGGCATATCGCCTTTGGCTATGG
>CAZOLE010000073.1:0-8192 GCA_964580445.1 uncultured Porphyrobacter sp. | reverse complement strand
GTCCATCGCAACTTGCCGGTCTTCATCCCATTCACCCAATGCAATGAGATGGTCCTTAAGCCGCGTCACTGGATCGCCGAGTGGCCATTCCTCGCGCTCTTGCGCGCTGCGATAGCCGGATGGATCGTCCGAGGTGGAGTGCCCTTCGGCCCGGTATGTGAAGTATTCAATCAGCGTCGGACCGTGATTTGCCCGCGCTCTATTCGCAGCCCATTCCTGAGCCGCGTAACACGCAAGCGCGTCATTCCCGTCCACACGCAGGCCCGCCAAGCCATAACCCAAAGCGCGCGCAGCAAAAGTCGTGCGTTCTGCGCCGGCAAACCCGCTAAAGCTCGAAATTGCCCATTGGTTGTTGATCACATTCAGGATTACTGGAGCGTTATAAACGGTCGCAAAGGTGCATGCGGAGTGGAAGTCTCCTTCTGCGGTCGAACCTTCGCCAACCCATGTTGCGGCAATTCGACTGTCACCTTTGATCGCACTCGCCATAGCCCAACCCACAGCTTGCGGGGTCTGCGTTGCGAGGTTGCCGGAGATGCTAAAAAAGCTGTGCTCGCGGCTGGAATACATGATCGGCAGCTGGCGGCCTTTAAGCTTGTCGCCTTTGTTCGAGTAAATCTGATTGATCATCTCGATCAAAGGATATCCGCGTGCGATCAGGATGCCTTGCTGGCGATAGCTTGGGAAGACGATGTCGTCCGACGCAAGCGCCATAGAAGCAGCAACACTGGTAGCCTCTTCGCCGGTGCATTTCATGTAGAAGCTGGTCTTGCCTTGCCGTTGCCCACGAAACATCCGCTCGTCAAAGGCGCGAACCATAGCCATATGGCCAAGCATTGTGCGCAAAGTTTCTGGATCAAGCTTCGGATCCCAAGGACCGTGCGCTTTGTTGTCATCGCCCAGAACCCGGACCAAGCCAAAGGCCAGATCGCGCATCTCTTCGGGCTTGGCACTTTCATCAGGACGTGGCTGGGCACCCGGCTCGCTGATATCAATCTCGCTAAAATCAGCCTTGTCACCGGGGCGAAACTTCGGCTCTGGAACATGCAGGCTAAGCGCAGGGCGGTTGTCGCCGCTTTGTGCTGGATCATCGGCTTTGTCAGCCATACGCCGCGCTCTCCTCTAGGTCGCAGATGCCTCAAACGGCACATGCAATCATTGCTCACCAGTGTATTTTTATTTCACAGACGAAGCTCGGTCAAGCGCTAGTGCCCCTTAGCATTCAAACCGCAACAGGGGCCTTGATCGGAGGCAGCGGGGCGTAATCATGCACCACGAAATCCTCAATTTGGTAGTCGAAAATTGTTTTGGGCTTGCGCACAATTTCAAGCGTCGGGCTTCCCAGCGGCTCGCGGGTGAGTTGCTCCTCGATCAAATGCGCATGGTTGAGATAGAGGTGCACATCACCCCCCATCCACACAAGCTCGCCGGGTCCAAGGTTCACTTGCTGCGCGATCATCCGGGTCAAAAGTGCCGCCGACCAAAGGTTGAACGGTAGCCCCAATGCGACATCGCAAGATCGCTGATAGAGCAGGCAATTCAAGCGATTACCCGCTACGTGGAACTGGTAGGTTTTGTGACACGGGGGCAGTGCCATCTGATCCAGCTGTGCCACATTCCAACCTTCAATAATGTGACGGCGGCTGCCGGGGTTGTTTGTCAAACTCTCAATGACCTGCGCGACCTGATTGATGCCCTCACCCTTTTCGTAAAGGCCATCGGGGCGATAGCGAAATGTCGGCCAATCGACCCATTGCTTGCCATAGACCGGGCCAAGATCACCCCACTTAGCAGCGAACTCCTCATCATCGGCAATCCGCGTAACAAAGTCTTCAAGCGTGATCTGCTCACCCGTCGCCTCAACATAGCGTGCATGGGGCCATTCATTCCAAATCTTCACCCCCTGCAGAACAAGCGGGCGAATATTGGTTTCTCCGGTCAGGAACCAAAGCATTTCGCGGGTTGCAGTCTTCCAATAGACGCGCTTGGTGGTCAGCAGCGGCATCGCACCATCCGCCAAATCATAGCGCAATTGCGCGCCGCAGATTGACCGCGTGCCAATACCGGTGCGATCAGAACGCTCGCTGCCCTCGCCCCAAATCTGGCGCATCAGGTCAAGGTATTGCTGCTCAGGATGACTCGTCATGCCCCTTGGACTAGCGCGATTTTGCTCGCTTGCCACCCCGCTCATCCACACTTTAAGGCCGGGACAGGAGGTTCAAATCCTCTCTTTCCGACTATTTCGAACTAACTAGGCCGCTTCCGCGACGACGTCGGCAGCAGTCTTAGCAAGTATCCAATTTGCGATTGCATCTTGCTCTAAAACTTCGACGCTCGCGCCCGTGGCTTCGACCGCTTTGAAACGATCTTGCGAAGCATAACTTGGCGGCTTTTGCACAAACACCTGCGCGCCAGATGAAGCAAGCAATTGCGCACCTTTTGCCCCGTCCGCACCATTTCCCGTCAACAATCCACTAACCGCTGGAATACCCGACCTCGCTAGCGAGCCGAACAGCAAGTCTGCAGAGGGGCGGAAACCATTGACAGGATCACGATCCACCAACCGCAGGACCGGTTTCTCGCCCGGTTCAACAATGACATGGCGCGTCGCGTTATATGCGAGATAAGCAGTACCCGGTTTCAACGTCATGCCATCTATCGCATCTTCGATCGCGCAGGCGACCGAGCCGCGAATTGTTCCAATAGCGGACTCGATCGCACTGACTTCTCCATCAAAGACAACCAGTGTGGGTGGGCAATTGGCAGGGTAAGATGCCAAAATTTCTTTCAACCCATCAATGCCCGATGCACTTGCACCGAGTACAACGACCTTCCCGTCTGGCTCGTATTCACCGCTAACACCGGCCGCTGCATCTTTCCCACCACCATCGAGCTCACCATTCGCGGCTGCAATCACGATCCCACCAAGTTTAGCAACGGTCGCGTTGAATTCGTCCTGAGAGCTGTGCAGTGGTTTTGGAAAGCAATGCACCGCCCCTAACTCAAGCGCGCGCTGCGCAGTGCCGGTGCCCGCTTGGGTGATGCTTGAGAGCATGATTACTGGCATTGGCCGGTCAGCCATTACCTCCTCCAGAAATTCCATCCCGCTCATCCCCGGCATTTCAACATCAAGCGTCAAAACATCCGGGTTCAACTCCGCGATCTTGTCGCGCGCTTGATCGGCATTGTTTGCCACACCGCACACATCGACGCCTTTGGCGTTATCGAGAATGTCGCAGAACAATGCTCGCATGGCGGCGGAATCGTCAACTACAAGCACACGAACATTGGGCATCGTTTTTCCTCTTTCCGCAAATAACAAAATGAACAGAACACCCGCGTTGCAACGCCTTCGTGTTCGTTGTCGTTCTTTGTAGTTAGAGAGAGAAAACAGGCCTTGTTCCGTAACCTAAGGAGTAGCGCTTACCCCCACGGAAGAAACGATTTCAGACATTTTCACTATCCCTCATCGCGACGTTTGGCACTGGCACATTCCATATCCGCCAAGCAGCTTACCAGATGAGGAATATTCGATGACAATCCAGCGCGCCTCTAGAATTGGGTCAATCGCAATCCTTGCGCTAATCCTTCTAGCGAGCATCGTTTCCGCCTTTGCTATCAACAAGATTCGCTATGGCGGTGATCTGCACCAGAAAAACATCCAACTGCACGATTTTCGGGCCGACATTCTCCCACCACCAGCATATTTGGTTGAGCCCTTCATGGAGGCCAATTTGCTGGCGTCATATCCATCGAATGCCGATGACCATATTGCTTCTCTCAACAAGCAGCGTGAAGCATTTTTGGACCGCAATTCGCATTGGGAAAAATCCGATCTGAACGCCGATCTGCAAACCGGCCTGGAAACGACGGCACAAAAAGATGGTGTCGCGTTCTGGCGCGAGATTGACGAACGGCTGATCCCGGCTGTGAAATCCAGTAATGAGGACGCAACCCGTGCCTCGATGAATCGCTTGCTCGAAATCTATCGTAGCCATCGCACGGCCATCGACAGTTTGGTGGAGGGGTCGGAAGAGGCGCAAGGGGTGTTGGAAGCATCCAGTTCCTCGACCATCTGGTTTACAACCGCCATCTTGTTCATCGCGTTGGCTTCGATAATTGGTGCGATTTTCTACGGCGTGCATTGGCTCAACCGCAACGCGCTGGCGCCGCTTTCTGAAACTGGTCAGACAATGCAGCAGCTTGCTGCTGGAAATTTGGAAGCGGGTCGAACCGATGTTCATCGAGATGATGAAATTGGGTCGATGACGCGCTCGATCGAAGTCTTTCGCCAATCGCTCGTCACAGACTTAGACCGAGCAGAATCGCAAAAGCATGTGGTCGAGACACTCTCAGGCGCGCTTAACCGGCTTGCAGAAGGGGACTTAACCTATCGCATCGGTGATAGCCTCAAAGGTGGGGACAAGAAGATTGCCGAATCTTTCGATGCGTCGGCTGGAAAACTCTCGTCAATGATTGGCGAAGTTCATGCCTCGGCGAGCAGCGTCAAAACCGGTTCCGATGAAATTCGCGCAGCGTCTGATGATCTTGCGACACGCAATGAACAGCAAGCTGCCAGTTTGGAAGAAACTGCCAGTTCAATGGGTGAAGTCACCGAACTCGTTAAGAAATCGGCTGACAATGCCAAAGCTGCCCAAAACGCGATGACCGACACTCACAAGCAGGCCGAAGATGGCGGCGAAGTGGTCAAAAAGGCGGTCGACGCTATGGCGTCAATTGAGAAGTCATCAGAGGAAATAACGCAGATTATCGACGTGATTGATGGGATTGCGTTCCAAACCAATCTGCTCGCGCTCAACGCGGGCGTGGAGGCTGCTCGTGCAGGTGAAGCCGGGAAAGGCTTTGCCGTGGTTGCTAATGAAGTTCGAGCATTGGCTCAGCGCAGTGCCGAGGCTGCTCGCGATATCAAACAACTGATCTCGAACAGCACTGCGCAGGTCGGCGAAGGTGTAAACCTAGTTGGTGAGACCGGCACATTACTCGAAGCAATCGTAGGACAGATCGGCAAAGTTGCCGGGCAAGTCAACGAGATCGCCTCGATGTCAGCCTCGCAAGCGAACAACCTCGACCAGGTGAGCCAATCCGTCAGCGCCATGGATCAAATGACGCAGCAAAACGCTGCGATGGTTGAAGAATCGACCGCCGCCTCTCGTAATCTATCGGATGAAGCTGGCCGACTGAGCGTCCTCGTCAAGCAATTCCGCACCTCAGCCGATGCTTCTTCCGAGGGAGGTTTTGGAGCGCAACTAGAAGCGAAGTCTGCACCTTTCCGAAGTCAAACCCCATCCAGAACGCAGCCTTCGACTAGCTATCCAGCCAGCAACGGCAATTTAGCACTCGCAACCGACATTGACGACCAGGATTGGAGCGAATTCTAACTCCGCTGAGCATCGTTAGACCAGCCATTCAGATATCCAATACTGGAGTTACGTTGTGAACCAAGTTTCCCTGCCGTCCATATGCGACCGCGCAGCTGCAAAAGCTGTCCGCGCCGACTTCTCAGATGCCTTGGCGATTGAACCGATTCAGGTCGATGCCAGCGAGGTCACGCGGATGGGTGAGGCGGTGCTTCAAGTTCTAGTTTCCGCGGCGCATTCCGAAGGAGGGATCACGGTGGTTTCACCTTCAGATACCTTCATCGAAACGGTAGCGATGGTCGGGCTTGAAGACCTGTTCAATAAAGGTTCTGCGCAATGAATGACGACGATATTCAGCAGATTTTCTTCGTTGAATGCGACGAGTCTCTCGAAGCGGCGGAGGCTGGCCTTGATGCTTGCAAGGCCGGAACGCATGATGATGAAACAATCAATGCGATCTTCCGAGCTGTGCATTCGATCAAAGGCGGCGCTGGGGCTTTTGGCCACCTCGCCATGCAAGCCTACACCCATCAGTTCGAGACTTTGTTGGCAGAAATCCGCGAGGGCACTGTGGCTTTGCGGCCTGATCTCGTTGACCTGCTCCTGCTGTCGCTTGATTGCTTGCGCGATCATGTCGAATCCGCGCGAAATGGCTCAGACGCACCCGATGACAGCAAGCTAGTAGCGGAACTTGAATCGGCGCAATCCAGCGCGCAATGTGCGCCGGAGGCAGACACTACCGCAGAAGCAGCAACGCCCCCCGCCCCAGCGGATGATCTAGATGGTCTTGACGCTTTGTTAGACGAGTTAACGGCGGTGCAAGCGCCTGAAGACGCTGCTTCCGATTGGCGCGTGCACATTCGCCCTCATGCTGGCGCCATGGTCAATGGCAGCGAACCTCTCCTATGGTTGCGCGAGCTTACCGAGCTCGGCGGTACTTGTGAAAAATGCCGAACCCAAGACGTCCCACCCATCGACGAACTTCATATCGAGGAAGGGTATCTAGGCTGGACGTTTCGCATGCCTCATTCGGTTGAACGCGATGCGGTCGCAGAGATTTTTGACTTTGCCGGAGAGACATGCGCGCTCGCTTTTGATGAGGACGAATTTCCAGCGCTCGCCCTTACCCCGATAGACGTCCCTTCAGAGGCGCCAAACAAGCCTGATCACAAACTTGCCAACGAAACAAACCAAGCGGCAAACGCGAATAGTCCAGCACCAACTCAAGGGTCGCAATACGTCCGGGTTGAGCTATCCAAGCTTGATAAGTTGATCGACGGCGTAGGTGAATTGGTGATCGCACAAGCGATGCTCACACAGCGTTTGGCCAATGAGAATTGCGCTCATATCGAAGAATTGGGAATGCTCGACACGCTCGTCCGCGACATTCAAGAACACGCCATGGCTTTCCGCGCGCAGCCGATAAGCTCAGTCTTTGGCCGCATTCCAAGACTTATGCGCGAGCTTGCTGGGAACACCGGTAAGAATGTTAAATTGCAAGTGAGCGGCGAGACCACCGAACTTGATAAAACTGTGATCGAGCGGCTGAGCGAGCCAATGACCCATCTAATCCGCAACGCTGTCGATCACGGGATCGAATCTCCCGAAGAACGTCAAGCGCAAGGTAAAGACCCGGAGGGCACGCTTACACTTTCTGCAGAACAAAAGGCAGGCAGAATCGTCATCCAAATTGGTGATGATGGTCGTGGCATAAACCGCGAAAAGCTGCGGGCAAAAGCGGTTGCCAGCGGAGTAATCGCTGAAGATGCGCA
This sequence comes from uncultured Porphyrobacter sp., assembly GCA_964580445.1. Lineage (GTDB taxonomy): Bacteria > Pseudomonadota > Alphaproteobacteria > Sphingomonadales > Sphingomonadaceae > Erythrobacter. The sequence continues at coordinate 1,042 of CAZOLE010000073.1, read as the reverse complement.
ATGTAGCGACGATGAGCTTTGCCAATTGGTTTTCTCGCCAGGCCTTTCGACTGCAAAAGAAGTGTCCAACATATCCGGACGCGGCGTTGGAATGGATGTCGTCAAACAGAATGTGAAAGATCTCGGCGGAAGGATCACTATCGAATCAACGATCGGCAAAGGCACGACGTTCACCTTGGCATTGCCGCTTACTTTGGCGATTTCTGATGGCATGATCGTACAAGCTGGCGATCAGTCCCTTGTTATTCCGTTGGCGCATGTCATCGAAAGCCTGCGTCCTCAACCCTGTGACCTCAAGGGTATGGGAACAGACCGCCAGATGCTCAATGTCCGCGGAAAGTTCGTTCCAATAATTTCGCTTGGCTCGAAGATCGGCGCGCGTGGTGCCGCGACCGATCCGTGTGATGGCGTTCTTGTGATGGTTGAAACCGAAAGCCACGGTAATGCGGCGCTGCTGGTCGATGAAATCACTGACCAACGCCAGTTTGTGATCAAGAGCCTAGATGCCAATTACCGCACAGTCGACAGCGTGGCTGGAGCCACGATCCTTGGCAATGGGCAAGTAGCGCTGATCGTTGATGTCGACTTTCTGGTTCAAACAACAGCAAAACCAAGCGGCCTGGCGCAAGCAGCATGAGCCGTGCAGAAACCTTGGGCCAGAGCTCCTCAGATCAGCTGATCCCCGGAGTTAGCCCACAACTATACAATATCAACGACTTCGACCGCATTTCGAAACTCGTGAACACAATCTCAGGCATTGTGCTCAACGAGACGAAACGGATGCTGGTCTATTCGCGGATCGCCCCGCTTGTCCGCGCAGCTGGCGCTAAGACCTTCAACGAATTTCTCTTCGACCTCGATAGTGACCCATTCCGCTCGGAAAAGGTCATCGAAGCCCTGACCACAAACCATACCTATTTCTACCGCGAACCGCATCACTACGAACATTTTGCGAATGTGGTGCGTCCAGAACTTTAGTCTCGTGCATCAGCTGGTGAACCGGCGCGGATTTGGTCCGCCCCGTGCTCCAGCGGTTAGGAAA
>CAZOLE010000072.1:0-8299 GCA_964580445.1 uncultured Porphyrobacter sp. | reverse complement strand
GTGGTGTGCACTTTCTCAACCGAGCTGGCGTCCAAGGCTTCTTCGATTTGTTGGTCGGTTGCCTTGATCCCGGCAAAGTCCGCCACGCGGCGCGCGGTTGCAAAGCCATCTGCGCGCATGTCTTCAAACTTGAAAAGCAGCATGTTGGGATGATCGCGATGCTTGATCCAACTGTCCACATTTTCGTGCCAATTGCCGTAGCGCATCCAGCCCTTGGTCGCTTTCTTGATGAAATCATCGAGCGAACCGTTGTAGTTCTTTATGTGCCGATAATAGTCAAAGTAGGAAATCAGCACGTCGCGTCCATCGCGCACGACATAGATGACCTTCCCGTCAAGGAAATAGGGTGCATAGGGCAGGTGCGATTTCATAAACCTGAGGCCAGTTGGCATTCTTGCCAACCGATCAGGAAATTCTAGCGTATCGATTGTAGGGGCCGCTGCTTCGAGGTCTTCGAAAGTGTCAACCTGTGCGCCATTTGTGAGGTGACGCAGAACGTGCCGCAGCCATGTGTTTCCTGAGCGCGGATAAGAGAAAAGGAAGCGGTCGTTCTCGCTCACTTCCAACCACGGGACCCCAACGATGCGGTGACGGATGTCTCGATGCACTTTTCTCGCATTGCGGACGAGTTTTTGCGAAGGGAAGTGAAACAATTTTCGGTGCTCCAATCGCGCACATGGAACGAGCCTGAAATGACTAGTGTTCTGGGCAGATGGATAGCTTGCGATGGTTAACAAAACGTCTATCGTATGAAACGTGGCGACAGCGTTTCACCCTGATCAAACTCCGGCGCCGGCGGTGGTACGCGAGCAGGTGCCAGTCGCTAGCAGCATGCTGCCGGTGCTTGCCGCGGTAGCATTGGTCTATTCGCTGCTATTGCCCCCGCAATTCTATCTGAATGTTGGCGGTTCGGTGCTTACGCCGTTCCGTTTGTTCCTCCTCGTCTCTTCGATTTACACCGCTTCTCAGCTTTTTAGCGGGCGGGTGCGGATTGTTTGGCCGGACATCCTAATCATCGCGGCCACCGCTTGGATTGCCCTGTCGCTGTACATAACAACAGGCGGCACGGACGCGTTGACTGCCAGCATCGCGCAGGTCTGTGACATTGGCTTCGCCTACCTGTTTTCGCGATGTGCGTTTCGGTCTTTGCGCGATGTGAGAATTTTCCTGATCTTACTCGCGCCAGGGTTAGCCTTGATGGGTGGTCTCATTGCGATTGAATCCGTGACTAAGACCAACATTGTGCAACCTTTCTTCTCAAGCATTACCGGCAATCCGGTGACTGGACGCAGCACGGAGCGGATGGGATTGCTACGCGCGCGCGGCGGATTTCCGCATGCAATTTTGGCGGGAATATTCTTTGCAAGTTTTCTGTCTTTGTTTGCTCTGTCCGGGATTAGACGGATGCCTTGGCTGCTGGGCATCTTCGCTTCGCTAATGAGCTTTTTCACGGTAAGCTCTGCTGCTCTGCTCGCGCTTGTTTTTGGCAGCGGGCTGATCGCGTACAATTGGCTCAGCGAACGAATTGCACAGCTTTCATGGAAGCTCTTTTTCTTCGTGAGCACCTTGATAATTCTCGTCTTGGAAGGTGCCAGCGATTCAAGTTCGTTCAACCTCATTATTCGCTATGCATCATTGAATAGCGGGAGCGCGTATAACCGGGTCTTAATCTGGCGCTATGGCACGCAGAACGTCGAACAGGCCCCATGGTTTGGGATCGGTTATGCAGACTGGGAGAGACCCAGCTGGATGGTGGCGTCAATCGATCACTATTGGCTGCTGCTTGCGATTCAGTACGGCGTGATGGTGCCCATCCTGATTGTCTTGGCGACCGTTCTGGCGATCTTTGCTCTGATACGTCGGTCCACATTGTCGGGCGCGATTGATGCGCGGTTCCAGAGGGGCATCGCGATCACCATCTCGGTTTTCGCGCTTGGTGCGATTTCAGTGGCCTTGTGGCTGGAAGTGCAAGTTTGGTATTTCGTGCTGCTCGGGATGACCGTGAGTATTGCGAATGCTCCCGTTTATCGCAGGACTTTTGTCAGAGCGACGGTCGCCGCGCCGCAGGACCTTGAACTTAACGTACCTGAGCCGCTCCCTGCGGCGGAGCCATCAGGAGAGACGGACAAGGAAACCAATCCTAACCCGCAGGCTTGAGCTTTGTTAGCAATCCGCGCTTTGGATCATAGCCGCGCATCCACCAATGCGGCCTCAATGCGACGTTGCGATAGCCGTCTGCCATCTTCTTCATGCGTGGTTTGAACACACCAAGCACTCTGCCTGCGATGTAGCGTTCTAGTGCGCCGATCCACATGAACACGAAAGCGGCGAAGGCTGCGGGCGCCGGCCAATGGCGCCGAACGAATTCCATTTGACCTGCTGCGCGGTACATAAGCCGTGTTGGCGAAAAGCTGACTCCATGCGCAACTGCGTGGTGTCCGCGCGCCTTGGCAATTCGCCAGAATGTGTGGTCCTTTGCAGCTAGTCGATAAAACAGATCGACCTCTTCGCAGTAGAGGAAGAAGCGCTCATCCAATCCTCCGACCTCTTGCCAAGCGGTACGGTCAAACATGACAAATCCGCCGACTAAGACATCGGTAAGACAATCTTCGCGCACCCCTTCGATGGGGCGGCTCCCCACCAGCGAATGGCCTAGTGCTACGCTCGCAAACTCCAACATGGATGGCATGGCAATGGCGTTGCCGCTATCGGGCTCGCCGCGCGCATCGACAGTCACACCGCCCCATGCGGCTGCATCGCGATGTTGCTGCGCACCTTTAAGCAGAGCGTCTAGCGATCCGGGTTCCAGCGTCATGTCAGGGTTGAGCAAAAGAAGGAACGGGGCTTTTGCGTGCGCGGCCAGCAAATTGTTCCCGCCAGCAAATCCGATATTGCCTCGGCTTTCGATGATCTGGACCTCAGGGAATGTGTCTTTGACCAATGCCTCAGTTGAGCCGTCCCCATTGTCGACGAGGAGCACTTGATATTTGTCCGCGCTGATTGCCGGACCAATCGAAGCGATGCAGCGTTCGATGAAATCGGTTGAATTATAGCCAACGATCAGGATCGAAACAGCACATGCCAAATCGGCATTGCTGGCACCACTTGCAGTTGTGTCGTCCGTTTCAGGCATACGTCATCAAACCTCGCGTGCGGCGAGGTCGCGTTCCCAAGCGATCTTGCGTCCGCGCCACTTGGTCCACCGACCGCGCAACCGGGCAATCGCTTTTATCGCGAGATAGATGACAATGTCACTGCGGGACGCGCCATTCTTAAGCGCGACCTTTAGGTCTCCAGCCTGATTGGAGCCGCGATAATGCGGGCTGGGATATTGACTTAGGACTTCTTCGTTACCCAACCGCCTGCGGGTTTCCACGCGTATTTGGTCAATCGCGCGTCGCGGCGGGGAGACGGTGAAGAACACCGGATTACCAATGTCATCCTCGCTGACATTTCTGCGCTCTGTTTCGGTAAATCGCGAATGAACCCAAATGTCATCGCCCGTGATTGGAGGAAAATCGCCTATGGCCTCATAGCCTGCGCGTGAGATCCCAAAGCATCCCGACCCTACCATTGCATTTTGCACGTAAGGTTGGGTCAGCCAAACGCGATAATAAGCGCGCACTAGCCAATTCGAGCGCGACAGATCCATCCGTAGTGCAGGGGAAGCCGCCATAACATCCGGCCGGTGGAGCACCTTTGCGAGTGCGGCGAGTGACGCATAGCTGACCTGAACATCGGCATCGAGATAGATGCGAGGATGGTGTTTCGCCTGTGCACCGGCAGCATTCATGGCCTTGGTCTTTGAGCCTTCCGGAATGTCGAGGACAAGCGTGTCGGGCGAGGCTTTCTGGGCAATCGCAACTGTCTGATCAGAACATCCATTGGCTGCGATAATGATCTGTGCGCGGTTGGATTTTTTAGGTGCGTCGGCGAGCAACGTAGACAAGCACCGGCCAATCACCGCCTCCTCATTATGCGCTGGAATGATAATGGTGAAAGCGTCGGGTTCGCTCACGCTGGGCGTTCCTGTGCTAATCGTGGACTATTTGTCTTGGCCGTATTCGTAGTAGGCGTATTGATAATCGTAGCTCTGACCAGCTTGAAGTGCGCGATACTTGGTCAGGATCACACCAAAGACATTGCCGCCCGATCCGCGAACACGTTTAATCGCTGACTTGGCTTGACCGAAATGCACTTTGTTGGCTTCGAGCACGAAGATCGTTCCATCGACCACGCGCGACAGCAGCGGAGCATCTGCAAGACCCATCACGGGACAGCTGTCAAAGATAACCAGCGAATATTCCTCGCGTACCTTCTCAATGAACTCGCGCATTTGCGGCGATGCGAGAATTTCGGTCGGATTAGGCGCGATCGAACCGATTGGCAGGATTTCGAGGTTTTCATGAAGTCCCTTGACGACCGTGGACTGCAAATCTGTGTGGCCAAGCACCACTTCCACCAGACCGTTTGCCGGCCTTTCGATATCAAGCAATCGGGCCACAGATGGCCGTCGTAGGTCGGCGTCAATCAGCAATGTTTTGCGTCCTAAGCTCGCGAAAAGCTCTGCAAGGATAACACCGGTCGTGGACTTGCCTTCGGATGCCTGACTGCTCGTTAGCTGAATGACATTTTGTTCTCGGGCCAAGGTGTAATCTATCGTCGACCTGATCGAGGCATAGGCCTCCATAAGCGCGCTGAACCGATTGGTCCCTTCATGCTCAAGATCGCTGCTCTCAACAAAAGGCGTATGGCCAAGTAAAGGCAGGCCGATCTTGTCTTCCACTTCATCAAGCGAGCGGATCCGGTCATCAAATGTCTCGCGCAGAACGGCTAACCCGCCCGCAAGCGCCATGCCCAACACCAGCGACAAGGTTATGTTGCGGAACAGGTTTGGCGAGTAGGGCGTGCCTGGGACTGTCGCCGGATCCAGTTTTGTGAGAGTGCCGCTTTGGACATTGGCTGCCGTGCTGATCGAATTGAAACGATCCAAAAGAACTTTGAGTTGATCGCGTAGGGCCTGTGCTTCGCGCTCAAGCACGCTGAACTGCACTTGGCTGTCTTGCTCGACCAATGTTTCACCTTTGACAGAACTGAGCTCTGCTTCGAGCGCTTTTTCCTGACTAAGCGCGACCGTGTAGGCGTTGCGCACAGTCGCTTTGATGTCAGCGCTGCTTTTATTGATCTGAGTGTTCAGGATCACGATTTGGTCGTTGGCGTTCTTTACCGCCGGGAAATCGTCATTGTATCGCTGGCGCAGTTCGGTCAGTTCGGTTTGCAGTTTCGTGCGCTCGTTTACGAGGTTTTGCAGCACGGGGTTGGCTTGCACCTCGGGCAGCTGCGCTGCTGGCAAGTTCTGTATCGCGCGCCAACGCTGCTCCGCCGCTATCCGTTCAGCCCGCGCACCTGAGAAACGTTGGTTGATTGCCGCGAGGTTGGCCGTTGTCACTGTGACAGCACCAGTCACATCTTCAGAGGTGCTGCTTTGCTGCACGATGATGCCGCTGTTGCGCGCATAGGTGTTCGCGGCCAATTCAGCGTCTTGAAGTTTGTCGCGCACCAATTTGATCTGCTCTTGCAAATATTCTTGGGCGTATTCGTTGCTTTCAACCCTGTTTTGGGTGTCGGATTTTGAGAAAGCATCAGCATAAGCGTTCGCCATTTCAGCAGCTAGCACTGGGCTTTCGGATTGGAACCGGATCGCCAAAATGCGCTCGCTGTCCGGCATTTCCACGACCACGCCACCTGATATGATACCAGCTGCTCTTTTCTGCTTATCCAGCAGCCATTGCTCATCGCTCCGGTTAGGTGGTCGGCCAGCATCAACGTCATCACCCAGAATATCGTATCGTTCGCCCAGATTTAGGTCTGCAGCCACGACGTTAGCCATTTTGCGGCTTTTTATGACGGCAATTTGCGTGGCAAGCAGAGCAGAAACCTCGTTGCTACCTATGTCCGGTGTCAGGTCCTGACCCTCGACAACAAAATTACCATATGGCTCCACGAGGACCGTCGCACGCGCCTCGTACATGGGCGTTGCCATCAAGGTCCATACCAGTCCGCCAATCGCTGCTGCGACCAGCACAAGAGCGACGAGCCAGCGCTGGCGGAACAAGATTCCACGGATTGCGGCAATATCGATCAGTTGCGGGCGCTGCTGGACCGGAGCCAGTGCCTGATCCGGCATGTAGGACTCAAGCCAACCCCCGCGGCCATCGGGTTGTGGGGGTTGGATGATCGAGCGATCATTCATGACGGTGTCAGTTTACTGCCGTAGCGAAAAGACCGAAGACCGGGATCGCTCTTAAGAAGTCCTGCCAAGTTGATGACAGGCCATCGGTTCCCATCACGACCCTATCGCCGGGTTCCAAGACCGGATCAAGCATGGTTCCCTGTGAGATTGCGGCGTAGTCAAACTTTGCAACCGCTATGCCGTTTGGCACTTCGCGGAACACCGCTAGCTGGTCCCGCTTCGCCACCCGTTCGGGTCCGCCGGCTAAGGCAATGGCAGAAGACAATCGAGCGCCCGGCTGAAACGCGTAGACACCGGGATTGTCGACGGCCCCTTCGACTGTGACCAAGTGGGAGGCATATTCAACGATGTTGACGCTGACTTGCGGGTCTTTGAGGCCTGCTCTGCCAAGGCGTGCGGTGACATCTTGTTCAAAATTCTTGGCCGTCATGCCCGCCACCGGGATCGATCCGAGAAGTGGGATAGAAACATTGCCATCCACGCCAATTTGCACATTGCTCAGCGAGAAATCCGGCTCGCGAAAGACGTTGACCGAAATCTTGTCGGAAGCCCGCAAAAGATAGGTGGCTGGCCGAGCATATGAGTAGTTCGCTTGCCCTAAAGCCCCGACGGGCTCGATTGAAGCTGCACCAATAACGGGCTCTGGAGTTGAAGCGCATCCAGCCAAAGAAACAGCGGCAAGACTATAAAAACACAGTGAATTTAGGACTTTAACCTTTTTCACGTTCAATCCCCATTAACTATGTAAACTTCCTTATACGTGGGCTTGCCGCAGTGCAACAGAGTTACGTCTGCGATTCCCCGTCTAATGTGCTCGTAGCAAGCGATTGCAGAGCACGATTCCTTGCCATAGAAAGGAACGACAAGGCTTTCGCCCCGGTTTGCAAGGCAATCTATGGTCTCTTCTTCAACTACAATGCTCAGTTTCGCGGCGGCGGCATTATACGCTGTTGTCGTCTTGGTTTGCATGGTGGCAGCGCTCTCGGCGCGCGGTGAGCAACAGCTTCCAGCGCATGCTCGTGTTTGGGCTGTGCTTGCGGGATTTTTCGTAATTCTTGTGGTCTTGCGTATCTTCAACATTGAAGAGTTATTGCGGGCAGAATTGCGCAGTGCATCGCGCGAAAGCGAGGTCTATGGCGAACGTGAAGGGCTGCAACTGCCCATCACTATTGGAGTGGTCGTGATCTTTGGCTTTGCAGCATTCGCGTGGGTCTTCCGGTCCTTGCGCAAGATGCAAGGTCGGCGATCGGTCGCCTTGGTTGCCGCAGAGGTGGGTGCGCTGGCAATGCTGATCCTGATCGTGCTCAGGATGATTTCCTTCAACGTGCTAGACAAGATCCTTTACGGTCCATTCAAGCTCAATTGGGTCGGTGACTTGGGCGCGACTTTGTTGGTCGGAGGTGGGGCTGTGGTCTATACTTTGATAGTGCGGGGTAAGCTGGGCCGAAGGGTTGTGCGCAAATCTGAACGCTGATTGCGCGTTCTCACCCGATATGTTGAGAAGCGATTATTTCAGCGATTTGGCTGCTGGCCGTGCCATCGCCATACGGGTTGTGCGCTTTTGCCATCGCATCATAGTCCGCTGCATTGTCGAGGAGCCGTGAAACCTCGCGTGTGATTGCCTGCGCATTGGCCCCAACGAGCAATGCCGTACCCGCTTCAACGCCTTCGGGTCGCTCGGTCGTATCGCGCATCACCAATACTGGTTTGCCTAGGCTCGGGGCTTCTTCCTGAATGCCTCCAGAGTCCGTAAGGACAATCTCAGCTGCTTCCATCATGGCGACGAAATTCGGGTAGTCGAGCGGTTCGATCAGCGCGACATTGTCAATCTCAGATAGGGCAGGGCGCATGATTTCGGAAACATTGGGATTGGGGTGCATCGGATAGATAAGCGCCGTGTCGCCACGCGCTGCTAACTGCTGAAGCGCGGCGGCGATCTGCTCCATGCCTTGGCCAAAATTCTCGCGCCGATGCGCCGTGACCGCGATGATGCGTTTGCCTTCGAAGCGCTCTTTAAGAGGCGCAATCGCGGGGGCAAGTGAGGGG